>JAJYVB010000196.1 GCA_021792265.1 Deltaproteobacteria bacterium
GAGCGGCTGGCGCATTTGTTAGCTCGCCCGAGGGGCTGCCGGAGGCCGCTCCCAGTAGCGCATCAGAGTTTTGCGTTTAACTTCGTAATCGCGCCTGATTTCGGCCGGTATCTGGCCGGCAAGATAACGGTTATAGGCGAGGAGTTTCGGGGCCAGCTCCGATTCGCGGACGAACTTGGCTCCCGGCGGAAGCGTTGCCGTGGCGACGACTACGCCGAGCCCGGCTATTACTGCGGCCACTGACGCGCCCAGGGCCGCGCCCGCCAGACGGTCGACGAGTCCAAGGTTTGCCGCGTGGGCGAACTGGACCAGCAGCGACCCGGCGATTTCGACTGCAGCGAAAACGATCACAAAGAGGCCTATGTAGGCGGCCGTCTTGGCAGCGGCAGGACCCAGAGAAAGCTCTCCGGTAAGCCTTGCTGCTAATGGTTCGTAATAGGCTGCGGCAACGTAGATGGCACCCAGGAGCGACACCGCCGAGGTAAGCATCCGCATCGCCCCGCGCCTAACGCCATAGACGGCACCGCACGCCACCAGCAGCACTATCGCGTAATCGAGGCCATTCATCCCCCGCGGCTCCCCGTGCAAAACGCTATCACGTACCGCTTTCCGGCGCATCAGTAAGCAGAGCTGCTGCCGGCGGCAAGCAAGGAAAGCCCTGTGGCGTGCTCTCGATCCTCATCGGCAATCCGCTTAAATTGACCTCGATGGCCTGGGTTTACATCGAAGACCTCAAGCGCCACGTGGGCCAGGAAGTAACGCTGCGGGGATGGCTGCGGGGCCGGCGCTCCAGTGGCAAGGTGCACTTCCTGATGGTTCGCGATGGCACGGGAGTATGCCAATGCGTAGCCTCGATGGCCGATCTCGGCGCCGAGGCCTTTGTGGCAGCCGACCATCTCGGCCATGAGACCTCGCTCGAAGTGAGCGGAACCGTACGCGAGGACCGGCGCGCTCCGGGCGGGGTCGAGCTGAGCCTGACGCGTATCGAGCCGCTCGGGATGTCCGTTGACTACCCGATCGCGCCCAAGGAGCATGGCGTCGCGTTTTTGCTCGACTTGCGCCATCTCGGGATTCGCTCGTCGCGCCAGCACGCGATTTTGCGTGTGCGCAGCGAGGTCGAGCAGGCGGCGCGCGACTTTTTTCACGAGCGCGGCTTCGTCCTGTTTGACACGCCAATTCTGACTCCCACTGCATGCGAGGGCACGACCAACCTGTTCAACGTCGACTACTTCAGCGAGCGCCAGGCGTACCTGACGCAGAGTGGACAGCTATATGCGGAAGCGGGCGCGCTCGCGTTCGGAAAGGTCTACTGTTTCGGGCCGACCTTTCGCGCCGAAAAGTCCAAAACTCGCCGCCATCTGACGGAGTTCTGGATGGTCGAGCCGGAGGTCGCCTTTTTCACGCTCGAGGAGGACATGGCGCTTGCCGAGGAGTTCGTGGCCTGCATCCTCGGGCGCGTGCTGGAACGCCGGCGCGAGGAGCTGAAAACGCTCGAACGCGACACGAGCGCCCTGGAACGGGCAGCCGCGCGGCCCTATCCGCGGCTCACGTACGACGAGGCGGTTGCACGGCTTCAGGCCAAAGGGATGCCGTTTAAGTGGGGCGACGATTTCGGCGGCGACGAAGAGACCGCGCTGTCGCAGGAGTTCGACCGCCCGGTGATGATTCACCGCTACCCTGCCTCGTGCAAAGCCTTTTACATGAAGCACGACCCGGATCGCAGCGAACTTGCACTGTGCGTCGATATGCTGGCGCCCGAGGGTTACGGAGAAATCATCGGAGGGGGACAGCGCGAGGACGACTACGAGACGCTTCGGCGGCGGATCGCCGAGCATGGCCTGGCGCTCGAACCCCTGAGCTGGTTCCTCGGCCTGCGCCGGTCCGGTTCGGTCCCCCATGCCGGCTTCGGGATGGGAATCGAGCGGGTGCTCGCATGGATCTGCGGACTCCATCACGTGCGTGAAGCGATCCCGTTCCCGCGCCTGATGGATCGGCTGGAGCCCTGAGGATTCTCCAACGATACCGGCAGCTTATCGGGCAACGTGCGCGCGACCCTGATGCTCCGCGTGTGGGCATAGCTGTCGGGTGTTGTCAAGCAATCCGCAGCATACCGGCAATCACCCCAAATATTGCCGCGCCTAGAGCTGCGCGATAAAAATTTTGTTGGGTGGATCGGGCGTCCAGTGGGTAACGCCGCACCGCCCGGCGACGCGATGCTCGCCGTTCGACGAGCAAGCGGCGTCGGATCGTGCGCCATGACCAGCGGGCCGTCCCTAGCGTCTTGGGTGTGGGTAGAGGTGCGGAATGGCGGGAAGACTGAGGGTTGGCCCGAGGGGTGAGACGAGCGTTGCGATGGCCAGACTTGATTCTGAGGTCTTTCGCGCGTCGAGGTCACACGCGTGCTTTCCCAACCGCCGCGGCGTAATGCCGTGGGAACAAAGCGAACGGCGTGCGGCAAAGCACTTACATCTGACAGGCATGGCCGGCTCGCCTCCCGAGTTGCCGGCCGCGGCGGTGGCAGGCAGCTCTGCCGAACCGGGAACTCGGGCTGCAGCCGCACCCCTGACGTTCGACCTCGGGGGTCAGCTTTCCTTCGGCCTGCGCGACTTCCTCCTGGACCGCTTCGGCTCGATGCTGGCGATCGACGGCGACCGCATCTGGCTTAAGTCTGGCTGCGACCTCCGTGCGCTCGCCAGCGCAATCCGGCAGTTTTCCTACCAGCACGCGCTGCGCCGATGCGTGCGGATGACGGCGGTAATCGACGAACTGTGCAAGCGGGTAGCGTCAGCGGACCGTGTGATTGCGTGCCCAGTCGGGCTCTGTCTGCAATGCGGAACGCTCGGTGTCGGCGCAGGCACGGCGGGGAACCATAGCGGCGCCTCCTGCCTGAACGTGCTCCTAGGCAGTGTCCCCCCGCTGCCCGGTGGCGGCGTCGACGGCCATGCCTTGGTACGGACACTGCGCAGCGGGGTCGAGCGCTTCCGGTCCGACCGCCGAAGCAGCGGACATTCGCACTTCGAGCTCGACTGTTACGTAAGCGGAGCGCTCCTGGTTTTCACCTGGGAGCCGCCGGTGTCGTTCGCGGCGGAAACGGGTTCCTGATAAGCACCACGCTCAATTGGCGCGTGGTCTGCTGAAGCTTCCTCGCGCACGAGGCGTCGCTAGCGTGATGTCCCGTTGACAAGTTTATGGCGGTCGTTACTGGCACGGGATTCTTCGCTTCGGCAGCCTGCGCTCAGAATAACAAGGGGAAACGCGCGCTTCTGCCATTCTGAGCCCGGCGAAGAATCCCATGCCAGCCAAGCTGGTCCGGCAAGTTATTTGCGGGACTCCGCACTAAAAGCAGTCTCATAAAGGTCCCTCAGCCGCGCCTTCGGCGCGACCTCTCCCGACAGGGCGAGGTGAAACTCGGCAGGCTGAGGCCAGTGGAGAGCGAACCACGAAATTTATGAGACTGCTACTAGTCTTCATCGCGCGAACGGCGCTTGGCGCCGAACCGATTCCCGGCGGCGCGAAAGGCCAGGCGCGCCCCCTCGGCGCCAATCCTCAGGATACGCACACCGTAGTAAAGAGGGAAAAGACGGCGCGGTATCGCAACCCACGCGCAGTCCAAAAACGTTGGAGCGAGCGAGCGTCCCAGCATGTAGTGCAGCTTAGGCCAAAGGCCATCGACCGCGTACATCGGAACCATCCATTCCTGAAAAAAACCCTCGGTTGGCCGCTTCGTGAGGCGATGCCTCACCCGGCGCACTGCTGCTTGCGTTCCGGCGTCGCGCAGGGCCGCTTCGAGCACGAAGCCAGGGATTGGCACCTCGAGCAAATCATGCACGAGCTGCGCTCCGACCAGGAGCATCCGCCGGCTCCCTCCGCGCGATGCGCGCTCCATAAGCGCGGCCCAGTCGAGATCTTCGGCGTAGCGAATGAATCCGGCGACATCGCGCACTGCGCCGAGCGTCTGCCATCCGTCCTTGGTGGCGTGGAAGAAAAGGTGCAACAGGTGATCGTCTCGCCCCAGCGCATTGACGCGCCCGCCTTCAAGCTCGACCTGCGACGAGCGCTCGAACATTCCGGCGATGTCGCCTGCGTACGGGTAATAGCGCGGCGCCATCCCCCAATGCAGGTCAACGACCGCAAGACCCGACTCGTGCCGGAACGTCTCCTCGGGCAGCGGCAGCAGCTCGCTCAATTCCGGGCGAATAGCCGGGAACTCGCGCGCGTACCCTGCGGAGGCCAGAAGCTCGCGAGCGGCGCCGATATCTTGCTGTTTGACGAGCAGGTCGATATCGGAAAACGCCCGCATCGCGAGGTCTCCGTAGGCTAACATCGCCAAGACGGGGCCCTTGAAGGTCAGAACCGGGACGCCCCGGCGGGCGAAAAGGTCTGCCAGCCGAACCAGTTCGCGCGCCAGATGCGTGCTGCGCAGGGCGTTGGCGTGAAACGCCATCCGCAGCTCCCGCATGACGGCAGACGGCACACGCTCGGCGAGCCCGTCGCTCAGCCAACGGTACATCGGCGGCATCAGCCCATGCTCGCCGGCGAGCAGCATGAGCCGCTCCCAGTCGGACGGTTCCGCAAGGAGCCGGCCGAGGTGCTCACGCCGGTCAGCGCTCGACGCCGAGGCGAGCGCCAGCAGAAATTCGGCTTCGCGGCCTTTGGGCGAATTCGCGCCGGCGCCGTTGGCGTTGGGATATTCCACGTCGCTTGGGCGCGGCGGGACCCGCCGCGCGCTTAGCCTTTGGTCAAATCGGCGAGGACCGCGCGGCGCACGGCGGGAAGATGCTCGAAACCGTGCGGCATTCTGAGGCGTCTCACCCCGACCTCGGCCAGAACCCGTTTGACCGTCTCGAAGTTGGCTTTTAGCGCTGCGGCGTCGGTGGTGTCGAGCACGTAGGACGAAGCCACTAGTTCCATGAAGGCGTCCCGCTTGTTCATCGGCTCGATGCGTACGGGTGCGCCAGGGCGTTTTAGGTTGCCCGCGGGCTCCCTCTCGAGCCGGTACAGGCGTGCGAGCGGCGCCGGGTCTGTGGGAAAGCTCGGCTGCCCGAGCCTGCCGGAAGATCGGTATTTAGGCGCGTAATGGGCAACCGGGGCGGAAGCCTCGGGGGCTCTGCCTACGGCTCTGAGCGCATCCTCCCATAGCCTTACGCCCGGATAGCCGGGCCAGACCGAAAGCTGCGCGCTTTCGTCAAGCGAAAGGCAATCGTCGCAGAAAACCCGGTAACCAGCCTGCTCGAAACTGGCCGCCAGGGTGGATTTGCCCGCGCCAGCCGGGCCCATGAAAGCGCAGACCCCGGCGGCGGTAAGGACAGCGGTCGCGTGAAGCGACTGCCGTCCGAAAAGGTTTATGGCGTGTGGAAGGACCTGGTCAATCACCAGGTGGCGGATGGTCTGGGCGGGAAGATCCGGTTGGCCGTTACAGCGGGCAATCCGGCGGCCGTCCGCTGAGACCAGAAAACTAGCGAGACCGGGAAATTCCAAAAGATAGCCCGACGGAGCCCTGGCGCATCTAAGCCAGACCTCTCCGTCGGGAAAAGTTGCCTCGCGAAACCAGCTCAGACTTGAGGTAGCGCCCGCGGCTGCGCCTTTCAGCAAAACCTCAACAGAAGGGCGCCAAGCGCCCCCGCCCTCCGGCGCCTCAGAAAGCTCCGGCAGCTCGGCGTCGGAGCTCAGGACAACGCCGGAAACCTGGTAGCGGCCCACTTCTGCCGCTAAAACAGAGTTTAGGCGTGACCTGTGTGGCCGCTTTGTCCATCACTTATTGGCTTGGTTTTCCCCGGGCCAGTCAGCTTGGCCACGCTCCCATATTCGGTCAGCCGGGGAGACTTGTAGATTTCTTTCCGACGATGAGAAGGGCTAACAGACAAGTCATTTTTCTTAACCACGACCACCTTACCCTCCCAAAACCTTTCTTACGTTCGCGCTAGCGACGGGTAAATTGCCTTTCTCCGCTCGTTCACCTAGACGCTGAGCGCTTCCAAGTTGCGGTTACTTAAGCACAGCAGGCTTAAGTGAGTCAACAGTTTTCCCGTCCCTTTTTGTTCGAAATCCAAGGAACCGGGCCAGATCCCGGCTATAGCCCCGAATCTGCGGACAAAAAACAGAGCCAACACAGGGTCCTAGCAGGTTGGTGAAAAAGCCTTTTCACCAACCTGCTCCCCCCACTGTAATCTCTCCCGAGGGAGAGAACTAAAGGAAGGAAGCCAGTTTTTTCGCAGGGTGTTGAGCACCGATGCCCCTGCCACGTCGAAATCTCCGGTTTCTCAACACGGTTGCTGCTAGTGTGGTGTCCCGTTAATACCCTCAATAAAAACCGCCTTACGCAGTGCGTCATCCTGAGCGCAGCGAGTCTGCGAGCGGAGTCGAAGGATCCGC
>JAJYVB010000197.1 GCA_021792265.1 Deltaproteobacteria bacterium
ATCTGCGAACAGGTCCCGGGTGCGGGTGTAACGATGGGGCTGGAAGACGGCAACGATGCGCCGACGAAACGCGGCGCGTGCAGCCTTGAGCGTCGCCTTCAGTTCCTCGGGATGATGCGCGTAGTCGTCGAGTACCAGGCGGCCCGCCGCTTCGCCAACCAGCTCAAAGCGTCGCGACACCCCCGAAAAAGACGCCAACGCTCGCCTTACGTGCTCAAAATCGACCCCCAGGCCGAGCGCCACGGCAGTGGACGCCAACGCGTTCAATGCCACGTGATGGCCGGGCACGGGAACGGTCAAGGCTCCAAGCCTCTGTCCGTTGTGAAGCACCTCGAAGCTGGTCGAAAGCCCTTCGATATTGACGTCGGTGGCGCGAAACTCAGCCTCGGGAGTGAAGCCGTAGGTCAGAGACGGCTTGCGCACCGCAGGCAAGAGGCCCCGTACGGTCGCGTTGTCGATTCCCAGCACTGAGAAGCCGTAGAACGGCACGCGATTGACAAAGTTAAGGTAAGCTTCCTGCACCCGATCCATCGACCCGTAGTAGTCGAGGTGCTCAGGATCGATGTTGGTAACAACTGCAACAGTGGGCAGGAGCAGCAGGAACGACGCGTCGCTTTCGTCCGCCTCGGCCACCATGAAATCGCCCTGCCCCAGGCGCACGTTAGTGCCGCGCGAACGGAGGTTACCGCCGATTGCGACCGTTGGGTCGAGCCCCGCCTCTTCGAGCACCATCCCGATAAGCGAGGTCGTGGTCGTTTTGCCGTGGGTTCCTCCGACGGCGATACCGACTTGCGCCAAACGGAGCAGTTCGCCGAGCATCTCTGCGCGCGGTATGACCGGAACCCTGAGTTCCCGTGCACGCTCGACCTCGGGGTTCGAGAACTTGACCGCCGACGAAATGACGACCGCGTCGAGCCCAGGCGAAAGGTGCCCGGGATGATGACCGGCTTCAATCTCGACCCCAAGAGACGCAAGCCTCCGCGTCGTGTCGCTCTCCCGTAGGTCGCATCCGCTGACACGAAAGCCCAGGCGCTTGCACAGCTCCGCGATGCCGCTCATTCCGGCGCCACCGACTCCGATGAAATGAAGCCGGCGCTCCCGTGTTAGGAGACCGGTTGGCACCCCGGTTTTCATCCGACCTTTGGCTCCGGTTCTTCGACTATCTGCAGGCACACCTGCGCGATTCGTGCCGCTGCGCCAGGCCGCGCCTCCTCGCGCGCCTTGACGCCCATTTCGATAATGCGGGAGGGTTTCGCGGCAAGTTCCGCTATCGCACGAGCCAGGTTTTCTCCCAGATTTTCGTCGTCGCGCACGATAAGAGCGGCTCCTCGGCGCTCCAGCACCCCCGCGTTGTGCTCCTGTTGGCGGTCCCGATGGAACGGGTAGGGAACAAAGATCGCTGCCCGGGCAGCCAGGGCGACCTCAGAAACCGTGACAGCTCCAGCCCGGGCAATAACCAGTTCCGCACGCTCAAGAGCCTCGGAAACATTGTCGATAAACGGAAGGACCTGAGCTGAAAGCCCCAAAGCAGCATATCCGGCACTGACCAGATCCCTGTCGGCCTCACCCGTCTGATGGACCACGGCGAATTTTATAACACGTTTTCCGAGAATACCAAAGGCTTTTAGGACTCCAAGATTAAGCCTGTGCGCCCCGCTCGATCCACCTAAAACGATAATTTGCAAATGATCGCCCACAGAACGCAAAGGCTCACCCCGCGGCTCGAAGCGCACCGGATTGCCCGTAACGACCGCTTTGCCCGGCGCAAAAGAACTCGCCGCCGACGGAAATCCGACACAAATTCTGCGCGCAAACCGCCAAAGAATCCGGTTGGAAAGCCCAGGTCGCGTGTTCTGCTCCATCAAAACCAGCGGAACACGCTTCGTTAGCGCGGCCAAAGCCACCGCTGCCGAAGCGTAGCCACCAGCACTGACCGCCAGGTCAGGCGCGAAATCTGCCACAAGCCTACGCGCTCCGAACAGTGCACGGACAAACTCAGCAAGCGACCGTACAGCACCAAGCAGGCCGTGGCCGAGCACTCCATGGACGCGAAATAGGCGATGGTCGAGATGGTTTTGCGGCAGCCATCGTGCCTCGAATCCGTCGCTCGC
Source organism: Deltaproteobacteria bacterium (assembly GCA_021792265.1). GTDB lineage: Bacteria > Desulfobacterota > Binatia > Binatales > Binataceae > JAJYVB01. Next base: position 2,112 of record JAJYVB010000197.1, read on the forward strand.
ACCCACGTAAAGCACCGCACAGCCGGGTCGCTGACGCTTGAGCTCCTCGCCAACGGCGACTGCCGGAAAAAGATGGCCGCCGGTACCGCCGCCTGCGATTATCACTTTCATCTCACCGCCGGCCTACGGCCCAGCGCCAGCAGGATGCCGAGGTCCGCCATCGCCATCACGGTTGCCGTGCCGCCGTAAGAAACGAAGGGCAGCGGCAAGCCCTTGGTCGGAGCCATCCCGATCACAACCGCGACGTTGACGAGCGCCTGCAGCGCGAGCGAAGCGGAAAGGCCCACGGCAAGCAGGCTCGCGAACGGGTCCGGCTCCTCGCGCGCAATTCTCATCCCGCGCCACATGATGACGCAGAAAAGCGCGATTACGGCGGCCGCACCCGCTATGCCCAGGTCTTCGCCGATCACTGCGAAAATGAAATCGGTATGCGCCTGCGGCAGGTAGAACATTTTCTGATGCCCGGCGCCGAGACCGACGCCCCATCCCCCGCCCGCGGCTATCGCGATGAGCGACTGGATAAGCTGAAACCCGGCGCCGCGCGCAGTTTGCCAGGGATGGAGAAACGCGGTGAGCCGCCGCACACGGTAGGACCTGGCCAGGGCCTGAAGGGCGAGCAGCAGAGCGGCGCCCGCACCCGTCTGGACAAGATGAGAGGTGCGGGCGCCAGCCGCGTAGAGCATCACGAAGACGAGCAGGGCAATCATCGCCGTGGCTCCAAAGTCGGGCTGTTTCAGCACCGTAAGAGCCAGCGGCGCCGCTACTGCGAACACAGCGAGCGGTCCCGATTTGAAGGACTGCAGGCGCTCGCCGCGGCGCGCCAGAAATCGTGCGAGGAACAGAACCAGTGCGAACTTGAAAAGTTCCGACGGTTCCACCAGCACGGGCCCCAGACGCAGCCAGCGCCGCGCACCGCCACGAATAACACCCATCCCCGGCACCCACACCGCAAGCAGCAGCACGGCCGACAACAGCATCAGCGGCGGCGCCATCCGGCCCAGGCCCTTGAGCGACAGTTGTGAAAAGAACCCGAGGACCAACGCTCCGAGCGCGATGTGGCACAGGTGCAGTTTTAGGAGGTGGAATCCGTCGCCCGTGCTTCCTAGCTCCATGAAATAGGTAGTGTTGAGCACCATCATGGTGCCCAGAATGAGCAGCGCTGACGCCGGAAGCCAAAGCCACGGGTCGGGCCTGCGGGCAGCAACAACCTCAAAGTGCCCGAACCAGCTCCTGAAATACCTTGCCGCGTTCTGCATAGTTTCTGAACTGGTCGAAACTGGAGCAAGCTGGCGACAGCAGGACCGTATCGCCCGGCTGAGCCACGCGCGCTGCCCGCTGGACCGCCTCCTTCAAGTCGAGCAGCAACTCAATGGCGGTCGTACCCTCCAACGCTTCGTGCATCCGGTCGCGCGCCGCTCCGATAAGCAAAAGAAGCCTGACCTTATCGGCAAACGAGGGTTTAAGCGGCGCGTAATCACCCCCCTTGTCGGTTCCGCCGGCAATCAAAATGACCCGCCCGCTCAACGCAGCAAGCGCCTCGCATACTGCGCCGACATTGGTCCCCTTCGAGTCGTCGATGTAGGTTACGCCTTGCCGTTCGGCCACGAACTCCATGCGATGGGGCAGCGGGCGAAACTCGCGCAACGCTCGTTCTATCGGCGCCTCGCCGACTCCCAACACCAGCGCCGCACCCGCCGCTGCCATCGCGTTTATCCGGTTGTGGCGACCGCCAGGACGATAGCCGGACAAATCCACGCTCATCTCCCTTTCGCCGTCGCGCCAGAGAATACGGTCACCCGCCAACCATAAGCAGCGTGCGAGCCTGGGGTCAGGAGTCATGCCGAAGCCCGTAACGCGAGCCCTCAGTGACGGTGCCAGCGCCCATACGTTGGGATCGTCGCGGCTCAGCAAAGCGAAGTCGTTAGTGTCCTGGTTGGCGAACAGCCGCGCCTTGGCGCGCCCGTATTCGGCAAGGTCGCGGTAACGGTCGAGATGGTCTTCGGTCAGGTTTAGATAGACACCCACGCGCGGCTTGAAGCGGACGATACGTTCGAGCTGGAAACTGGAAACCTCGGCCACGGCGACTTCGGGCCGGCACGCGACCGCTTCGCTGAGCGGCTGTCCCAAATTGCCGCCCACGAAGGTTCGATAGCCAGCCGCCTTGAACATCTCGCCCGCCAAAACAGTCACAGTGCTCTTGCCGTTGGTCCCGGTGATAGCGACGATGGGCGCCTCTATAATCGCCGCGGCCAGCTCGATTTCGCCGATAATAGGAATGCGGCGGCGATCAGCCTCCCGTAGCATCGGTGCCGAGGGCGGGACGCCCGGGCTCACGACGACCAGGTCCGCTCCGTCCAGCGCCCGAGGATCCTCGCTGCCAAGGCGCAGCTCTCCTTGCGGCAGTCCGCGGATATCGATGGCGTCCGACCGGTCGCTCAGCACGAGCCGCGCGCCGCGTTCCGCGAGCAGGCGGGCCGCCGCGCCACCGCTCGCGCCCAAGCCGGCCACCACTACCCGTTTTCCGCGCACGTCCATCATCGCAGCTTGAGCGTACTGAGCGCGAGCAGCGCGCAGACGATCGAGACGATCCAAAAACGCACGACCACAATCGTCTCGGGCCATCCCTTGAGCTCGAAATGATGGTGCAGCGGCGCCATCCGGAAGAACCGGCGATGAGTCATCTTGTAGTAGTAGCGTTGAATGATCGTTGAAGCCGCCTCGACCACGAAGACCGCGCCCGAAATCACCAGCGCCAGCTCCTGCTTGGCCAGCACCGCCACCATCCCGAGAGCGCCGCCCAGCGCGAGAGCGCCAACGTCACCCATCATCATCGAAGCGGGATAGGCGTTGTACCACAGGAACCCGAGCGACGAGGCGACCAGCGCCGCGCAGAAAATCGCAACCTCGCCGACTCCAGGCACATGCGCAACGCCGAGGTAGCTGGAAAACTTCAGGTTGCCCGCGACATAGGTAAATGCCCAGTAGCAAGCGCCGACCGTCATCACGGGTCCGATCGCAAGGCCGTCGAGACCGTCGGTGAGGTTGACCGCGTTTGAACATCCGACGATAACCAGCATCGCAAACGGCACGTAAACCCAGCCGAGGTCGGGATGAACGTTCTTTAGAAACGGCATCGTCAGATGGGTGTCGAAGCCCATGAAGCCGAAAAGCATCACAGCGACGACGAAGGCGCATAGAAACTGCCAGAAGAGCTTATTCGTTCCGCTAAGGCCCACGCCCTGTCCGCGCTTGAGTTTGAGCAGGTCGTCAGACAAGCCGATTGCGCCGAAACTCAGAGTGACAAAAAGCACCGCCCATATGTAGGGATCGCGCAGGTTGGCAAGCAGCAAAGTCGCCAGCAGGAGCGAGGCCAGGATAACGAGGCCGCCCATCGTGGGCGTGCCAGCCTTCTTGAGATGGTTTTGGGGAACGACGGTACGGATCGTCTGGCCGATGTGCGCTGTACGGAAGCGCTGGATAAGCGCCGGTCCCAGTGCCAGCGATAGCGCCAGCGCAGCAAGCCCAGCCATCACGGACCGGAAAGTCTCGTAACGAAGGACGTTCAGTACCGCGTAATGTTCCCGCATCGGAAAAAGCAGCAGGTAAATCATTGACTCGACTCTAACCCGCCGAGCTGTCTCCTTGGAGTCCCGCCACCGCTCAACTTAGAGAGCCTCGCTACCAGACCTGCTAGCAAACGCCGACGATCTCGGCCTGCTGTCAAAGCCGGCCTCGGTCTCCTGTTGCGTTCAGGAACCGGGAACTTCAAGGCAAGCCTTCGGCCGGTTCTCCCAACCAGCCCCGCACCGCGTCCGCGCCCAACCGAAGGCTTCCCTTCAAGCGCTACGGTTCCTAAACACCGTTTTTTCCCCCTCACATTGTTGCGCTCACCCGCCCGGCCATCTCCGCCGCCACTTCGCGCACCACCTCGCGATCATCAAAATGCAGCTTTCGTGTTCCTGCCAGCTGGTAGTCTTCGTGACCCTTGCCGGCGATCAGGATCAAATCGCCCGGCCGGGCGATTTCGAGAGCGAGCGCAATTGCCCGGCGGCGATCCGGCTCTACCAGATAGCCGCCAACGCCGGCTTGCGCCTGGCCCGCCGTCAGAGCGTGCAAGCCCGCTTCCTTGAGGCCCGCCTCGACCTGGTCGATTATCCGCAGCGGGTCCTCACTGCGCGGATTGTCGGAGGTGAGAATCGGCAGATTGCTGAGGCGCGCCGCGATCCGCCCCATTAAAGGACGCTTACC
>JAJYVB010000198.1 GCA_021792265.1 Deltaproteobacteria bacterium
ATTTACATCGGCGCCAACGAGTTCAGCCGCCAGCTCGTCGGCGAATTGCTATAGCGAGTGTCAAGCCTCAATAATAAGTAGAGCAGGACGTTGGTGGCATGGGCTTCTTCGCTCCGGCAATCTACGCTCAGAATGACAACAAAAACGCGTGCTTTCGTCATCCTGAGAGGCTGTGAATTTTTCCTGTCATTCCGAGCGCAGCGAGGAATCCCCGCTGCGGGGTGAAGCAAAACCGCCTTCGGCGGATTCCTCACTTCGTTCGGAATGACGTGCGAAGCGCGAAGGACGGCAAAAGAAAGCCGCTTCGCTGATGGCTCAGAATAAGACGTGAAATCGGAGCGTTAAAAAATTCGCAAACTCTGAGCGGGGCGAAGAATCTCATTCCACCGAAGAGCGGTGCTGAAGTTACTTGCGTGACCTAAGACTAGCGTGGCAACCAGACTCAAAACAGGAGTAGTCAAATCATGAGCGACTCGTACGTGCGGTATATGGACAAAACCAGGGAGTACTACCTGGGCGAAGGCTATCGGAATCCTTACCGATGGGCCCATTTCGACACCATCCCGTTCACTCCGCTCACCAAGCCCCTCTCCGAATGCTGCGTCGCGCTGGTCAGCACCGCCGATATCGCGGTCCGCTCCGAGACCGGCGGCCACGAGCATTACGACAAGTCGACCTTCGTCGGCCAGCCTTACTCGCTCCCCAGCGACCTCCCGGTCGAGCGCCTTTACAGCCGCAACGAGCACTTCGATCACTACGAAACCAACCTGAACGACGTTAACTCCTATTACCCGGTGACGCACCTTCGGGAATTCACGGCGCAGGGCCGCATCGGCTCCCTCGCGCCGCGCTTTCACGGGGTTTACACCTCGTACAGCCATCGGCGCACGCTCGAAACCGACGCGCCCCAGGTCTTGCGCCGGCTGCGCGAAGATCGGGTCGATGCGGTCCTGCTTACCCCTATATGACCCGTCTGCCACCAGACCGTGAGTCTGGTTGCGCGCCATCTGGAAGCTAACGGGATTCCGACGGTCGTCTTCGGAACCGCCAGAGATATCGTCGAGCACGCCGGCGTTGCGCGGTTGGTGTTCACCGATTTCCCGCTGGGCAATCCATGCGGCCGGCCTTTCGACGCCGAGATGCAGCGGAGCATCGTTGCCACCGGGCTCGAACTCCTGGAATCCGCTCGCGAGCCCGGAACCACCGTTCAGACGCCGTACGTATGGAGCGAAGACACGACCTGGAAGCGCCTGGTACTGACCAAAGAGCGGCCGTTTATGGCGGCCGAGCAGCGCGAGCGCTGGATGCGGTCGAAGGAAAAGTACCGCGAGCTCAAGCGCGAGGGCAAAGTCTAGAGCCGCTCCAAATAATTGGATCGAAGACCCTGAGTCGGGTTCCAAGCGCTACGATTCAGTCTGGCTGAGAGCCACATTCGCGCTGGCAAGTTGGAACGGCACTGGCTTTGGCCGGGGCCGGGTGTTCGAGTCACGTCGGCTGAGCGCGGCGCTGACCGGTTCCGGAAAACTCAGACGGAGGTGGCGCGGTGCTTGAGCTCTACCATTACTGGGATTCGGTATGCTCGACCAAGGTCCGGATGTGCCTGGCCGAGAAGGGTCTGGAGTGGACCGGGCACCATGTCGACATCCTGGCCTTCGAGCAGACTCACCCCGACTATCTCGCGCTTAATCCCAACGCCGTCGTTCCAACGCTCGTCCATGACGGGCGGCCCGTGATCGAATCGACCGTTATCAACGAGTACCTCGACGAGGTCTTTCCGGCTGCGCCGCTCGCTCCCCGCGACCCCTATGGGCGGGCCCGGATGCGGGCGTGGGTCATGTACGAGGATCACCTCGTCTACCCGCAGGTGAAGGTGGCGAGTTTCAATTTGATGTTGCGCAACATTCTGACCGGGCGCACTGACGCCGAGCTTAAGGCGATGACGCGGACCCATCCGAATCCGCGCCAGGCGGCGCTCTACAGGCGCGCGGCGCGGAGTGCTCCTAAACTGAAGGAGGTGGCTGCCGCGGCGGCGACGCTTGTCGAGGCGGTCAGGCGCTTCGAAGCCGCCCTCTCGCAGCATCCCTGGCTGGCGGGCAGAGACTTCACGCTTGCCGATATCGCGATGGCGCCGATGATGGATCGGCTCGAGCACCTCGACATGGCGAATCTTTGGGCCGGCGCCCCGGCAACCGCGGATTGGATTGCGCGGCTAAAGGAGCGGCCCTCCTATGGCGCCGCGATGCCTGCGGCGGAGCATCGCGTGCCCGGCCCGCTCAGCGCCCGCTGAGCGCGCCCACGGCCGGGCGCCAATTGCACCTTAGCCCGTAGCCGGCTAAAGGCTCGCAGCCCTTGCGCTGCAGGCCGCATTGGACCTACAAACAGCCTGACGTAGAAGGTGAAAACGAAAGTTCGCGCGTAACTGTCACGGTGAACGAGACAATCGTGGTCGGAAATTTGGGCTCATTCAGCTCCGGGTCACCTCGCGCTAAAGGCTAGCGCGAGGACGGGAGCGAGTCATGGCCGAGGTCGAATATCCCGCGAACCTAGAGATTGAAGGTCCCTGGCTTGTAGACCGGGCTGCGTTGGACGAGCTTGACCAAATTATCGAACGAGAATTCTCGGTCCTTGTTAAGCGCAATGAAGATGAGCTTAAGAAAGAAGTCCAGCACTTCATCGAGAAGCGCAAGGCTATTGAATTGGACGAAGCAAAACTCGAACGGCGAGCGCGTGATGAGGAGAAGTCGCTTCGAGAAAGATGGGACTACCGGCGCGAGCGCAGAGTCAGCGTTGATATTGGTCACGTGACGGTGAACGGAAATTCTGTCGCGGAGGCGGCCAAGCACCCAGTGCTAGCAAATGCAACGCCCAGAGGCCTTTGGGCCCGCTTCGAGGTGGGGTACACAGAATGCGAGCTTTCGCTGGGGCGGTGGGATAGAGCTAGCGCTCGGCTGGAGGTGAGATGCTCCGACGCAGGTACACGAAACAGCCTATTTGGCGCTATGCGCCAGTGGGTGGAAAAAGCGGCCCCGCCAAAATGGCAGCAGCTTTGGTACAGGGTCGGCGCTGTCCCTTTGTGGCTAGGCTTCTCCTTCATCGCGCCGGTGTTCTTCGTTGTCATCAATGCGCTGAGTTCTCAGGGCGGCAATCCCTATCGGCAGGAAGCACACGACCTGCTCCGGCACGGGCTCTCGCCCGACAAGCAGTCGAAGGCCATCGAGCTACTTCTTGCCCTTGTTTCTGATTACCGGCCAACGAGCGAGAAGGTAACAGTCCCCATCTGGTCTTATATTTTTCTCTTCGGGGCATTACTGGTTTGTATCGCCCTATCTATCGGTCCGAAAGTGATCGTCGGATTGGGGCGAGGGGAGAGCCGTATCCGATCTTGGCGGCGCTGGTTCAGTATTCTATTTTGGGGTATACCCGCGTGGATTGTCAGCGTCGTAGCGGGGAACCTCCTTGCGCGGTTACTCTAAGCCGCTTTAGATATCCAAAAAAAGCCGCCGTCGGCTGCGGAATTCTAACCCGCGCCACCAGCGCGGCCGTCCTTATGGCGGGCGGCCTGCCCGCCCCTGCAAATTGACGCAGAGATTCGCTAGCGGGCGCGGAGCTTCAGTCCGGTGCGCGCCAGCAGGTTCAGCACGAAGACGGCAAGGATCAGGATGAGCGCGCCTGCCCAGGCCTGCTCATGCCACGACTGGTAAGGCGAGATGGCGTAGGTGAAGATCTGCAGCGACAACTCCGCCATCGGGTTCATCGGATTGAACTCCCAGAACTGACTGCCGAAAGCGGTGAACAGAAGCGGCGGCGCACCACGGACGCGGCCGAGGCAGCGGAAGCCGAACAGGCCTTCGAGCCGCAGTCAGCATTGTCCCCGGTACTGCGTCGCCAACCCTGCGCGATCCGTTCCGGTTTCCGCCTCTTGACAGGGAACCTGCACGATATTATTTTGAATTAAAATCATTTGAATTAAAAACATCGTGCCTACGCATTACAAAGGACCCTCGGCGCAGGTCAAGGCGCTTGACGCGTACATCAAGCTGACCCGCGCTTCGGAGATGCTGGCCGCCGTGTTGGGCCGGCCGCTTGCTCGCGAAGGCCTTACCACCGGGCAGCTAGGAGTGCTCGAAGCGCTGCTGCACATCGGTGCCATGAACGAACGCGAGCTGGGCCGCAAACTCTTGCGCAGCGGAGGCCACGTCACCACCGTCCTCGATAACCTGGAGCGGCGCGGTTTGGTGCAGCGCGCAAGAAATCCTGAGGACCGCCGGTGCGTTACGGTAACACTTACATCCAAGGGCCGGCGCTTCATCGGCGCCGTCTTTCCGGATCACGCAGCGAGGATTACCGCGGCTATGAGCGCACTCAGCGAAGGCGAGCAGGCAGAGCTGGGGAGGCTCTGCCGCAAACTCGGGCGCACCGCGCAGGAAAGCAGGAGTCGCGGCTGAGCACCCGCTTTATTTACGGGTAAATGCTTTGAATTCAAACGATTGGGACGAAAAGGAGGCCGAAATGGCTACAAAAGTACAAGTTATTTTCTACAGTATGTACGGACACGTCTACCGGATGGCCGAAGCGGTCGCGGACGGCGCCCGCGAGGTTGCAGGCGCCGAAGTGAGCCTGCTCCAGGTGCCGGAGCTGGTTCCCGACGAGGTTCTGGAGAAGAGCGGAGCCAAAGCGGCCCGCAAGGCGTTTGCCAACGTTCCACTGGCCCGCGTGGAGCAGTTACCGGAGGCCGACGCGATAATCTTCGGCACGCCTACCCGCTTTGGCAACATGGCGGCGCAGATGCGCAATTTTCTCGACCAAACCGGCGGCCTGTGGGCGCGTGGCGCTTTGGTTGGAAAGGTTGGGAGCGTTTTCACGAGCACCGCGTCGCAACACGGCGGCCAGGAAACCACGATTACGAGCTTTCACAGCACGCTCCTGCATCAAGGGATGATTATCGCCGGCGTGCCCTACACCGCAGCGGGTCTCAACAACATGAAAGAAATCACCGGCGGGACTCCTTACGGCGCTTCCACACTGACCGGCAGCGACGGCTCGCGGCAGCCTTCGGAGAACGAACTTGAAATCGCGCGCTTCCAGGGCCGTCACGTGGCCGAAATCGCCAAACGGCTCAAAGGCTGAGACCGTGGACACACGGCTATTAAGGACAAAAAGATGCTTTCAATCAGAAAGAGCAGCGAGCGCGGAGTGACGCGCCTCGATTGGCTCGACAGCCGGCATACGTTCTCGTTCGGCGAATATTACGATCCGCACACGATGGGATTTTCGGTGCTGCGCGTTATCAACGAGGACGTCGTGGCGCCCCGCGCCGGATTCCCGACGCACCCGCATCGCGATATGGAGATCGTAACCTGGGTATTGTCGGGCGCGCTGGAGCATCGCGACAGCCTTGGCAACGGCTCAGTTATCCGGCCCGGCGACGGGCAGCGGATGACGGCGGGGACTGGCGTTACGCACAGCGAGTTCAATCACTCGTCGAACGAGCCGGTGCACCTCCTGCAAATCTGGCTGCTGCCAACCAGGAGTGGGCTTGTGCCCGGTTATGAGCAGCTAAACTTCGCCGAGGCGCAGCGCCGCGGCCGCCTGCGGCTGATCGCTTCGCCCGACGGCGCCGACGGTTCAATCACAATTCACCAGGACGCGCGCATCTACACAGCTCTGCTCGAAGGGAGCGATGCGGCGGAGCATCGGCTCGAGCCGGGGCGCAGGGCGTGGCTGCAGGTCGGGCGCGGCGCGGTCACCGTTAACGGCACGCCTATGAGACAGGGCGACGGCGCGGCCATCGAAGGCGAATCGCGCCTTACGATCGCAGCCGAGCAGGAATCCGAGGTGCTGCTCTTCGATCTGCCGTAAGCAAGCGAACCGCGAGGTCGCGTAGTCGCCTAGCGGTTTACGGGGCGGAGCTTCAGCCCGGTGCGCGCCAGCAGGTTCAGCACGAAGACGGCGAGTATCAGGATGAGCGCGCCGGCCCAGGCCTGCGCGTGCCAAGATTTGTACGGCGAGATGGCGTAGGTGAAGATCTGCAGCGACAGCTCCGCCATCGGATTCATCGGATTTAACTCCCAGAACTGACTGCCGAAAGCGGTAAACAGAAGCGGCGCCGTCTCGCCCGTCACACGTGCCAGCGCGAGCAGCAGGCCGGTGGTGATCGCTGGCCGCGCCGCAGGCAACACCACCCAGACCGTTGCATGGTACTCGGTGGCGCCCAGGGCCAGCGCTGATTCGCGGATCTCGTTCTGAACGCCGCGCAGCGCCTCTTCGGTCGCCCGGATCACCAGCGGCATCATCAGCACGGCAAACGCGAACGAGGCCGAGAATCCCGAGAAATGACCGAGCGGCGCCACGAGCAG
>JAJYVB010000199.1 GCA_021792265.1 Deltaproteobacteria bacterium
GATACTATCGGGCGCAGCGATCTCGCCAGGTCGTCAAAGCACCCGCTCGGCCCTGCGGTACGGGGTCGGCTGGTTGGGCGAAGGCGGCTGCGCTCCCGGGTGGAATTCGGCGCAGCTTAGGGCAAGGGAACAAACGCATACGGCGCGAAAAGGTCTTACAATGGCAGTCATGCGAAAAAGGGGTTGCGCGGTGATTTGCCGCGAGCCCGCGTTATCCCCGCTTCGAGGTGGTCCAATGAAGGGTCGGGACGCACATCAAGTGATCGTGGGTGCCCCTTTTTAGTTCCCGCCGAGCCATCGGCAATACCGGCCAATGAAGTCAAAGCCTCGCGTCCGGCTTGTCTTTGTGGGTGTGGTGCTGGCGTTGGCCAGCGGACTGGGCGTCTGCGCATTGCTTGAGCGCTTCAAAAGCGCGTCGAACGTGCTCACGCTTTACGGCAACGTGGATATCCGCGAGGTCGAGGTCGCCTTCGATGATTCGGATCGGATCGCTCGGATGTTCGTGCAGGAGGGCGACTTCGTCAGGCCCGGTGAGCTGTTAGCGGAACTCGATCAGCGGCGTTATCGAGCCAGCTACGAGCAGGCTCGGCGCAATATGGAGGCGCAAAAGCAGGTGCTGACGCGGCTGCTCAACGGTTCACGCCCCGAGGAGATCGTGCAGGCGCGGTCCACGATGCGGGCTCTGCAGGCGACCATGCGCGACGCCGATATTACCTACCGCCGAGACCTGGAGTTGCGCCGCCAACAGGTCATACCTCAGCAGACGCTCGATGATGCCGAAGCCAAGCTCAACGAGGCTCGCGGTAATTACAACGCCGCCCGCCAGGCCTGGATTCTTGCGGTCAAAGGTCCCCGTATCGAGGATATCGAGAACGCCCGCGCAGCGCTCAAAGCGGATGAGGCCGTCCTCGCGCTGGCAGAGGTCAACCTGGCTAATACCAGGCTTTACGCCCATTCCGACGGCGTAATCGAGGACCGAATCCTCGAGCCGGGCGATATGGCGTCGCCCGGGGTGCCGGCCTTTACGATGGCGCTCACCAATCCACTATGGGTGCGCGCGTATGTTCCCGAAACCTACATGGGCCGCATCTATCTCGGCATGAAGGCGTCGATTACTACCGACAGTTTTCCCGGCAAGTCGTTCCAAGGTTGGGTTGGATACATCTCTCCCACCGCGGAGTTCACGCCCAAGAACGTCGAGACGCCGCAGTTGCGCACGCGCCTCGTGTACCAGGTACGCGTCTATGCCTGTAATCCGCAAAATCAATTGCGCCTTGGGATGCCTGCGACGGTAACGGTGGCACTGGACCAGCCAATCCCCAGCGCAAGCCAGGTCAAAGGTCTTGGATGCGGAGAGCAAAACCACGCCGGCCAGCAGCCGGAAATACACTGACAGCGCACTGCGACTCGAATCGGTAAGCAAAAGCTTCCATGCCGGAGGCCGCAGTGCTCGGGCGCTCGACAACATCAGCTTCAGAGCGAGGCGTGGAATCGTAACCGGACTTATCGGCCCAGACGGCGCCGGCAAGACCACGCTGATGCGCCTGGTGGCCGGTCTGCTCTCGCCGGACCAGGGGCAAATCCACGTTTTGGGCATCGACGCGCTATCCGAGCCGCAGCGCGTGCAATCGACGGTCGGCTATATGCCGCAGCGATTCGGCCTGTACGAAGACCTGAGCGTGCAGGAAAACCTCGACCTTTACGCCGATCTCCATGCGGTGGCGCAGGCAGACCGGCACGCACGCTATGCCGATCTGATGCGGATGACGGGGCTCGCCCCGTTCCTGAACCGGCTGGCCGGCAAGCTCTCGGGCGGGATGAAGCAGAAGCTTGGGCTGGCTTGCTCGCTGGTCGGCTCGCCGCCACTGTTGCTGCTGGACGAGCCGACGGTCGGCGTCGATCCCGTGTCGCGGCGGGAGCTCTGGTCAATTGTTCATCGCCTGGTCGAGGAGCGCGGAGCGACGGTACTGCTCAGCACCGCCTATCTGGACGAGGCCGAGCGCTGCGCCGAAGTCGCCCTGATGCATGACGGTAAGCTGCTTGGCCAGGACGACCCCGCGGTTTTCACGCGTGGCCTCGCGGGACGGAGCTTTCACGTCTTTGGGACTGGAATCTCCAAGCGCGCATTGCAGGAACGCTTAAGCGCGGCGCCGGGCGTTCTCGACGCCATCATCCAAGGGTCGCGCGTACGCGTCGTAACCGAGCAGCCGGTTCTTCCGACCGCCGAGCAGCTAGGCGAGCGCGAGCACGGGCTGGAAATCACGCCGGTTGCGCCGCGCTTCGAAGACAGTTTCGTAAGCCTGCTCAAGGGTTCAGTTCAAATAGCCAAAACGCCGCCGGTGCGCGCGATGACCAGTTCGGCGACCGCCGCAACGTCGAACGGCTCGGACGTTATCGTGGTGAGCAATCTGAGCCGTCGCTTCGGCGATTTTTACGCGGTACGGGACGTAAATTTTACGGTGAAGAGCGGCGAAATTTTCGGACTGCTGGGAGCCAATGGCGCCGGCAAATCGACGACCTTCCGGATGCTATGCGGCCTGCTGCCAGCATCGGAAGGCAGCCTGCGCGTTGCTGGGGTGGATCTCCGCAGGGCGGCGGCTAAAGCTCGCGAACGCGTGGGCTACATGGCGCAAAAATTCTCGCTTTACGGCGATCTCTCCGTGTTCGAGAATTTGCGCTTCTTTGGCGCCGCATATGGACTCAAAGGCGCACGCCAGCGCGCGCGGCTCGGCTGGGCACTCGAGGAATTCGAGCTGGGCGCGTATGCGGATGCGACCAGCAGCGACCTGCCGTTGGGTTTCAAGCAGCGGCTTGCACTGGCGGTTGCCTTGATGCATGAGCCGGACATCCTGTTCCTCGACGAGCCCACCTCGGGAGTCGACCCGCTGGGACGGCGGGACTTCTGGCGCCGTATCAACGCCTTGGCCGAGCGCGGCATTACGATCATGGTCACGACGCACTTCATGGAGGAAGCTGAATACTGCGATCGGCTAGTGATAATGGCGCAGGGCCGGATTCTCGCCGAGGGAACCTCCGAAGAGATGCGAGCACGCTTTCGCTCCGACGCCTTGCCGAATCCAACCATGGAAGACGCTTTCGTCGCCCTTATCGGCGCCTCTGAAAACAATCGGGCAGGTGCAGCGGGATGAACCGCGCGCTGATCATGAGGCTGCGCGGGCTGCTCCGCAAGGAGTCGCTCCAGATATTGCGCGATCCCTCGAGCATCGCGATCGCCTTCGTGATGCCGGTGGTCCTGCTGCTGATCTTTGGCTACGGCGTGTCGCTCGATGCCAAGCGCGTACCGCTCGCGCTGGTCGTCGAACAGCCCAACCGTGACACGGCGAGTTTCACGGCCGGTTTCTTTCAATCGCCGTACTTCGTGCCGGTGCGCTTCTCAACCGTACAAGAGGCCGACGCGGCGATGCGGGCGCGGCTGGTTGACGGCATCGTGTGGCTGCGCAGCGACTTCAGCCGCCGGATGCTGAGCGAGGGCAACGCTCCTATCGGCCTTATCGTCAACGGCGTCGACGCCAACAACGCGCGGCTCGTCGAGGGCTACCTGCAGCAGGTCTGGGCCGATTGGCTCGCAAAGTTTGCAGCCTCGCAAGGCCTTACCCTGAACATGCCGGTCCAGGCGGACGTCCGGGTCTGGTTCAATCCCGCCGTTGCTTCCACGGACTTTCTCGTACCCGGCCTGATCGCGGTCATAATGACGCTCACCGGCGCGCTGCTGACCGCCATGGTGGTGGCGCGCGAATGGGAGCGCGGCACGATGGAATCGCTGCTGGTCACTCCCGCCAGCATCCACGAGATCATCCTGAGCAAGCTGGTGCCTTATTTCATGTTGGGGATGGGCGGAATGATCCTGTCAGTCGCTATGGCGGTATGGCTGTTCGAGGTGCCGCTGCGCGGTTCACTGTGGCTGCTGATGGCCTCGTCGTCGGCCTTTCTCTTGTGCGCGCTTGGGATGGGCCTGCTCATTTCCACGGTTAGCAAAAACCAGTTCGTCGCCGGGCAGATTGCGATTATCGTGACGTTTCTACCGGCCTTCATACTGTCGGGTTTCGTATTCGACATCCGCAGCATGCCCGCGGCCATCCGGCTAATCACGCATATTGTCGCGGCGCGCTATTTCGTCACCATTCTGCAAAGCGTCTTTCTCGCCGGCAACGTCTGGCCGGTTGTCCTGCCAAACATCTTCGCGCTTATCCTGATGGCGGCGATATTTCTCGGACTGGCGCGACATTCGGCGCGCAAGAGCCTGGAGTGAGGACCCGCCGATGCTGCATCGGGTATTCGCGCTGGTCGTCAAAGAATTGCTTGCCGTCCTCAAGGACGTGAAGAGCCGCATGGTGCTGGTGGGCCCGCCGATTATCCAGCTTGTGGTCTTCGGCTATGCCGCCAATTACGACCTCAATCACGTGCCGTTTGCGGTCTACAACGAAGATCCGAGCCAGCCGTCGCGCGAACTGGTGGCTCGCTTCGAGGGCGCGCCGGCCTTTCAGGAGGTCGCGCGCATCCACAGCGACGCCGAAGTCGGACCGCTCATCGACCGGCGCCAGGCGCTGATGGTTTTGCATATCGATCGCCGCTTCAGCCGCGATTTGCTGCGCGGCAGCGCCGGGCATGTCCAGCTCATCCTCGACGGGCGCAACTCCAACACCGCGCTCCTGTTGATGGGCTACGCCAACACGATCCTTTCGGATTTCGACACCTGGTGGTCGGAGCGCCATGGCGGGCCGAAGCCGCCGGCAACGCTCGACATCCGCGCCCGCTTCAATGAGAACCTCGAGTCGCGCTGGTTCATCGTGCCGGGGATCGTCGCGCTTCTTACGCAGGTCGTCACGCTTCTCGTGACGGCGCTGTCCGTGGCGCGCGAGCGCGAAAACGGGACCTTCGATCAACTGCTGGTAACGCCGATGCGGCCCATCGACATTCTGCTCGGCAAGAGCATCCCGGGGTTTCTGATCGGCAGCGTCGAGGCAACTTTTATCATTACCGCCGGAGTCCTGTGGTTTGGGGTGCCGCTGCGGGGCGGGTTCGTTGCGCTTTATCTCGGACTGTTCCTGTTTCTGCTATCGGTGATCGGTGTTGGGCTGATGGTCTCGTCGCTCTCGGTTACGCAGCAGCAGGCGTTGCTCGGCACTTTTCTATTCATGGTGCCGTCGATCATTTTGTCGGGTTTCGCGACGCCCATCGCGAACATGCCGCCGATGGTGCAGTACCTGACCTACGTGAACCCGATGCGTTACTTCCTCATCGTCGTACGCAGCGTATTCCTGGAGGGTTCTTCGACCCGGTCGCTGGTACCTCAATACTGGCCGATGATGATTATCGGATTCGTGACGCTGGCGATGGCGGGCTGGCTGTTCCGCAGGCGCCTTTATTAACACACGAGAGGAGGATTGGGCTGGGGGACGTTCCGAGCCCGACCAAACAGCCGGTGGCGGCGGACCCAGCGAGTCGGCGTAGGCTCCGCCGATTTGCCAAAAACTGAGAATCATCGATTTATCACTAACTCCGCCCATCGACTGAATACTGTACGAGCGATGGGTGCCAGGTCGGTCAGGCGAGACCTCGCCTCTGCAAGACAGCGGCCTGGATCAATTCCCGCCTTGCGAAGCTTTGGCTCGAAGGCGCGCACGCACGCCGCGACCATCTCGGGCTGCATTTCAAGGTGGAAGAGCAAGCCGTATACCTTTGCGCCATAGCGGAAAGCTTGGCACTGTGTCATCTCCGAACGCGCCAGCGAAACCGCGCCGGGCGGCAGATCGAAAACGTCTCCGTGCCATACGCAGGCAACGAAAGATTGAGGGAGTCCCTTGAACAGCCGGTCGTTGGCCGCGGCCGGCTCAAGGAACACCGGCAGCCATCCAATTTCGGGCGTTCTGGCGGAACGGACTTCCGCGCCCAGAGCAGCGGCCACGATCTGGCTGCCAAGACAAATTCCGAGCACCGGCTTGTCGAACGCGACGACATTTCGAACCAATTCCAGTTCGGCCCGAAGAAAGGGATAACGTTCTGGCTCATAGACGCTGTATGGCCCGCCCAGTACGATCAACGCCTGGGAATCTCGAACATCGGGAATCGAAGAAAGCGCGTCCGCGAGCGAGAAGTATTGCCATTCGATTCCCGAGCGCTGCAGTGCGTCGGCGAGTCCGCCAAGGGTCTCGCAGCCGTAGTGTTGCAGAACGATAACGCGTGCCACGGACCTGGCTCCTTCTCCCACCGGGTGTCCACGAGGCAGCCTCGCTAACAGCGTAATGACCTTCTATCGCGAATGCGACGCCGCCCGAGGCGGCGGGCGCAGCGCGCCATCGGGGC
>JAJYVB010000200.1 GCA_021792265.1 Deltaproteobacteria bacterium
CAACTTGATGGCGAGACTTCGGCGAAGGTGAAGTTTGTCGAAGCGGCGCACCCTCTGCCCGACGCGTCCTCGGTGACCGCTGCCCGCGCAGCCCTGAGGGTCGCCGGAAGGTGTGGGCGCGGCGACTTGCTCGTTGTCGCATTGAGCGGCGGTGCATCCGCGTTGATGGCGATGCCGGTGCCCCAAGTGACTCTTGAAGACAAGGTTCTTGTGAGCGGCGCCCTGATGAGGGCTGGCGCGAGCATTCAGGAACTCAACGCAGTAAGAAAGCATCTGTCAGCGGTGAAAGGCGGCGGCCTGCTGCGACAGGCGCGTGGGGCAATCGTGCTCAATCTGGTTCTGTCGGATGTTGTTGGCAACGACCTTGGAGTTGTCGGTTCAGGTCCGACGGCTGCCGACTCGTCGACTTTCGCCGAGGCAATTTCGGTATTGAAGCGCCGTGGCGTCTGGGGCCGCGCGCCTGAACCTGTACGCGGATATTTGGAACAAGGCGCGGCGGGAATGGCTACAGAAACGTTGAAGCCTGAAGACGCGCTTTCGGCGTCGGCGATCAACGTGATTGTGGGCGACAATGGTGTAGCGCTTGAGGGTGCGGCTGAGCAGGCACGGGCGCTTGGTTTCAAGGTTCAACGATGGCGCGCGCTGCGGGGCCAGGCCGAAGACCTCGCTGTGAGGCTGGCTTCCGATTTGGCAGGGGCGGGCGACCATCGACTCTGTCTTCTTGGTGGCGGAGAGCCTGTGGTGACGGTTCGCGCACAAGGACGCGGTGGCCGCGCGCAGCATCTCGCGCTCGCGACGGCAATCGCGCTCGACCGTCTCGGGGCTCCTGCCGAATTTGCGGCGCTCTTTGCCGGAAGCGACGGTGTCGATGGTAACAGCGCAGCAGCAGGAGCGTTCATCGACGGGCAAACCCTTGAACGGGCCGCGCGAGCCGGGGTTGACGCCCGAGAGGAGTTGCGGCGGTTCAACTCGAACGGTTTTTTCGCGCAAACTGGAGATCTCTTCGTGACCGGACCCACCGGTACGAACGTCGCCGATCTCGCGATAGCGCTCCTCGGGTAAAATCGGCCCACCACGCACTCGCGGGGCCAGCAGATCTCTTTCACCGGCGTTTCAGGTCGGCTAATAATTTAGGCATGGCTAAACGGCTCGCGCCGGACGAGCTTCGCCGCCGTCTACCACCCGGTCAGGTTCTCACCGATAAGTTTCCGGTGCTCACCTACGGACCTACGCCGCGTTTCGACCCGCGCACCTGGGATTTTCGGATCGGCGGTGAGGTCGAGCGCGAAGTGCGTCTGAGCTACGAGGAATTTCACGCCCTGCCGCGGTCAACCCAAGTCGCGGACTTTCATTGCGTCACAACCTGGTCTCGCCTGGGTAACGTCTGGGAGGGCGTTCGGATTGGCGACCTTCTGACGCTGGTCCGACTGAAGCCCGAGGCGCGCTTCGTCATCGTGCACTGCGACGGTGGTTATACAACCAACCTGCCGCTGGCTGAGTTCGTAGACGACGATGTGATGCTGGCCGATCGGCTGGACGGCCGCGACCTCGAACCCGACCACGGCTATCCGCTTCGGCTTATCGTACCGAAGCTCTACGGATGGAAAAGTGCCAAGTGGGTGAGGGCGATTGAGTTTTCGTCGCGCGATCGGCGTGGCTTCTGGGAGGTGCGCGGCTACCATAATCACGCCGACCCATGGCGGGAAGAGCGTTACTCCTCTCAGGAAGAGCCCGAGGATTGAACCGGGCCGAGGCGCTGGAGCAGCTCGAGAGCCGGCGGTTCGATCTGGCGGTGATCGGCGGTGGAATCAACGGCGCGGCGGTGGCGCGCGAGGCGGCGTTGCGGGGTCTTGCCGTAGCGCTGGTCGACCGAGGCGATTTTGCCGCCGCCACTTCGTCGCGCTCGACCAAGCTGATCCACGGGGGCCTGCGCTACTTGCCGCAGGGCCACCTCGCCATGGTTTGGACTTCGCTTCGCGAGCGCGAGCTGATGCGCCGCCTGACGGCGCCCCATCTGGTAAAGACGCGGCGTTTCTTGTTGCCGGCCTATCGGGGCCGCACACCGGGGCTCCTAAAGCTTCGTATGGGCCTGAGCCTGTACGACTTGATGGCGCGCTTGCCCCGCGCCCAACGCCATCGAACGCTCAGCCGGGCTGCGGTGCTGGAGTCGGAACCAGCCCTCAGTCCGCGGGATTTGCGGGGAGCGGTAAGTTACCTGGACGGCTGGAGTGACGACGCGCGCCTGACAATAGAGAATCTGGTTGACGCCGCGTCGGAAGGCGCCGCGGTGGCGAACTACGTTGCCGTCGAGTCGCTTGCTGGCTTGCGTGGGCGGCTCGCTGCAGCGGGCGCACGCGATCTGGAAACGCAACGCACCTTCGAGCTGCGCGCACGTCTCTTCGTGAATGCCGCTGGACCTTGGGTGGACGACGTGCGCCGCCTTGCTGGCCCTGGCACGTCCGCACCCAGTGTCCGCCTGACCAAGGGCGTTCACATTGTGATTCCCTCCGAGGTCCTGCCGCTGCGCAATCCGCTGGTACTGTCAGATGGCCAGGGGCGGCTAGTCTTTGCGATCCCGATGGAAGGCTACGTGCTGGTTGGGACGACTGACACCGATTTCAGCGGCGACCGGCAGCACGTATGCGCTGACGAATCAGATATCGCCTATCTGTTGGAGACGCTTTCGCTGAACCTCGCCAGCTCTCCGCCGCCTGCCAGTGCCGTAGCATTTAGCTTCGCCGGTCTGCGCGCCCTGGTTGATAAGGCGCAGCGGCGCAAGTCTCCCTCGACCGTATCTCGCGAGGAAGTTGTCATTCACGGCCCTATGGGGCTTATCTCGGTGGCGGGTGGCAAGCTGACCACCCACAGAGCAATTGCGGTTCGAGTGGTTGAGCTTGCGATGCGCGAGCTCGGAATGAAACCCGGATCGTCGCCGAGCCTGAGCCGGCCTCTTCCGGGCGCCCAGATGACGCCAGCGGACCCTTCGGAGGCGCCAGATTCAGCGTGGACGCTGGACGCAGTGCAGCAACCCTATCGGTCCTATCTTTGCGCGCGGTACGGGAGCCGTGCCGTGATAGTAGCCGCGCTGGCCGCCGATCGGCCGGAACTGGCGGCACCGCTTGCTCCCGGTTCGCCGGCGGTAGGCGCCGAAGTTCTGTACGCTGTGCGCTATGAAATGGCGCGCCAGCTCGACGACTTTCTGATGAGGCGTAGCGGACTGGGGTGGCGTTATCCGCGCGAGGCACGCGCGGCGGCGTCTGCGGCCGCCCGTCTCATGGCGGACGAATTGGCGTGGAGTGCGGCCGAAGAGCGCTATCAGCAAAAACGCGTTGCCGCGTATTACGACGCACCGTTGATAGCGGCTGAAGTGCCTGAGGTCGAATCTGAGGCAAAAGCGTAGGTTTCGCCGATGGAGGCGAAATCACGCAAGGGATTGATAACGGGTTTAAGCGCACGTCGCGAAGACTCTCCGTATGCACGAAGGTTGGGCGAAGGATGGGGGCGCGCAAGATGCCGGAGACAACCCGCGAAGGCTTGCCGTATTTGAAGCTCCCTATGACCATGCCATAATTACAAATCACGTCGCTCGTGGCCGGACGGTACTAGCGTGAAATTGCGGGTGGATGAAATCAGCGAGACGGCCAAGGAGGTCGAATTCTCCCAGCCGGGCGAGGAAGTGAATCGAATTCTGGCGCAGGGGCCGCTTTCGGAGTGGCGGTTGAACTCGCCGATTTCGGTTGCACTCTCTTATTACCGGGCCGCTACGGAGATCTTTTTCCAGGGCCAGGTCAGTGCCCACGCGGTTGCCAAATGCGGTCGATGCGCCGAGGATTTCGAGGGTGCGTACGCCCGTGAGGTCCGCTTTGTGCTGGTGCCTGCCGCGATGGGCGCGCCTGGCGAGACTCGCCTGAGCGCCGAAGACCTGGAATTTTCCGTCTACCAGGGTGAGGAAATCGACCTGGGACCGCTCATCCGGGAGCAGGTGCTGCTCGCCCTGCCAACTCGTCCGCTTTGCCGCGACGAGTGCCGCGGCCTGTGCCCCGGATGCGGCGCCAATTTGAATTTCGAACGCTGCGGATGCAGCCACGTGATCTCTGCGCCCCGTATTAACCTCGGGCGTCTGCTCAAAACCGAGGGCCGCTAAGGCTCCGGAACTGAAACAAACCACTAGACCACAGAAGAAGCAGTTGCCATGCAAGCACCAAAACGCCGTACCTCGAAGTCCAAGCGTAATCAGCGCCGTTCTCACGACGCACTCCGTGCGGTCAATCCCGCGCTTTGCCCGCAATGCGGTGAACCGGTCATGCCGCATCGAGCCTGCGCCCACTGCGGGACCTATCGCGGGCGCGCCGTGATCGAGGTCGGCGAGTAAGTTTGGACCGGAGCGCAGCGGGTGAGAATTGCCCTTGACGCAATGGGAGGGGACCTGGCGCCCAAGGCCACCGTCGACGGCGGTGTGCTAGCCGCGCGCGATTTCGGAGTCGAAGTGTTGCTGGTCGGCGACCAGGCCGTACTCCAGCCAGCTCTCGCTTCCCATCAAACGCGCGGCCTCAGGGTTGAAATCGTTCACGCCACCGAGTCAGTCGCGATGGACGAATCGCCGCTGGAATCGGCGATGGCGAAACCCGATTCGACGATTCATCGCGGCCTGGAGCTGCTCAGGACGGGTGCGGCCGACGGCTTTGTCAGCGCCGGCAATTCCGGAGCTGTCATGACTGCGGCGATCGTGGTTCTGGGGACGCTACCGGGCGTGGACCGGCCGGCGATTGCTTCCTTGGTGCCGTCCGCCGTCGGTCCGGTTCTTCTTATTGACGCAGGCGCGAATACCGACGTGAAGCCGGTCAACCTTGTACAGTTTGCCCTGATGGGGACGGCTTATTGGCGCCAGGTGCGAGCTACGCCGCAGCCGCGCGTGGGAATTCTGTCCAACGGAGAGGAAGACGCCAAGGGAAATGACCTCACACGCGCAGCCGCAAGCGCGCTGCGCGAGCTGGCGCCGCACGTCAACTATGTCGGCTACGTCGAGGGCCGGGACATAAACCGGGGCAAGGTCGATGTGGTTGTGACGGACGGTTTTACCGGCAACGTCACGCTGAAAACGATGGAGGGCCTTGCGGCCTTCGTTATGGGCAGTTTCCGCGAGCTTTTTATCGGCAGCCTCGGCGGCCGCCTAGCCTATCTGCTGATCCGCAAGCGCCTGTCTGCGATGCGCGCTGAGCTTGATCCGACCGAGTACGGCGGCGCTCCGCTGCTTGGAATTGCCGGTGTTACAGTCATCGCGCACGGATCGTCAAGCCCGCATGCGATTCGGAACGCGGTTCGCGCCGCCGCAAACGAGGCGATGGTCAAGCGTGTCAACTCCGATATCGCTGACCTGCTGGCGCGATGCTCCGCTGCCGGTCCTGGGAAACCGGCGGCCAAGAGATTCCGCGCAATGTTCAGCCGGATGCGGGATCGGCTTCACCTTCACTCCCGGGAACGTTCTGCTCCTGACCGCAACCATCGGGTGCCGGACCACGCAGATTGGCCCGACCCGCATGCCGACCATGAGTCCGATCCTGCGCTAAGTCATCCCGAAAAAGAACCGCAACGGGCGAAAGTCGAAGGGGCCGGATCGCCCAACGGAACCGGCGCCGAGAATCTTCAGGAACTCGGCGACGACCAGGGCCGCTCTCATGTTCACGGCCATGATCGTCCGTCCCACGATGCTTCGTCCGATCGCCCCGACGACAAGGAATGAGGCCGGCGTTGCGCAAGCCGCTGCTTGGGAAGCGTGCCGCTCGCCGGGCTGAGCTTAAGCTAGCTGGCAGGTTCTGTCATCTTCCTACCGGTTGTCACTGATGAGCATAGGCTTTCTGTTTCCAGGTCAAGGTTCGCAGCGGGTCACGATGGGCGCCGAATTGGCGGCAAATTTTGCCCCGGCCTGCGTCGTTTTCGAAGAAGCTGACGACGCGCTGGGCTTTTCCTTATCGCGGCTTTGCTTCGAGGGTCCGGAAGAGGAGCTGCGGCTCACCGCTAACGCGCAGCCGGCGCTCCTGACGGCAGCGACCGCCGCCCAGCGCGCTTTTGTCGCAGAGACCGGCGCCCAGCCGCTCCTTGGTGCAGGCCACAGCCTCGGCGAGTACAGCGCCCTGGTTGCAGCCCGGGCGCTTAAATTCGCCGACGCCGTACGAACGGTGCGCGAGCGCGGCCGCGTTATGCAGGAGGCGTCTCCGCCGGGAACGGGCGCAATGGCTGCGCTGGTTGGCCTGGACCGGGGCCAAGTGGACGACATCTGCTCGAAAGTGACGGCTGACGGCGAGAT
>JAJYVB010000201.1 GCA_021792265.1 Deltaproteobacteria bacterium
GGGTTGACGCGCTGGTTGGCGCACCCCGGCCACGGGAGATGACGGGCGATGGGTTCGAACGCTCCACTTGCAGGCGTACGGGTAGTGGATCTGACGCGCTACCTGGCAGGGCCGTTTTGCGCGCAATTGCTTGGCGACTACGGCGCCAACGTGGTTAAGGTCGAGCCGGCCGACCCGGCACGCCTCGACCCCGGTGAAACCCATCGGCGCGACGGGTACTCCTTCATGAGCACGAACCGCTCGAAGAAGAGCCTCCGCGTTGATTTCCGCAAGCCGGCTGGGCGCGAGGTCCTGTTGAGACTCATCGATTCGGCAGACGTCCTAATCAATAATTACCGGCCCGGCATCATGGCGGAGATGGGGCTTGGCTACGACGAGCTCAAGCGCCGGAACCCGCGGTTGATCTTCTGCAGCATCAGCGGTTTTGGTTCAACCGGGCCGCTCAAGGACCGCCCCGGCTTCGATCAGACCGCCCAGGGGATGTCGGGCTTGATGAGCGTGACCGGGACCAGGGAAAGCGGGCCGATCCGGGTCGGGATTGCGATCTGCGATCTTCTGGCCGGGATCTTCGCAGCGCAGGGGATTCTGCTGGCCCTCGAAGCTCGCCATCGCACCGGCCGCGGCCAGCAGGTTGAAACCTCGCTGCTGGAGGCGACGGTCGCTATCCTTACCTGGTCCGCGGGCACCTACTTCGCGACCGGGCGAAGTCCCGAGCGGGCCGGCAATCACCATCCCCTGGCCTCTCCTCACGGGGTCTTCATGGCGGCCGACCGTCCGTTCAACATTGCAGTCGGCAACGACGCGATGTGGCGCAGTTTAGCTGCTGCGATCGAGCGGCCGGACCTGCTCAGCGACCCGCGTTTCGAAACGCCGCGGCTGAGGATCGCCAATCGCGAGGACCTGAGCACCGAGATCAACCGGACGCTTCAAGCCTCTCCCTCAGAGCACTGGATCGAGCTTCTGAACGAACATGGCATCCCGGCAGGACCGATTCTGACCCTGGAAGAGATGTTCAACCATCCGCAAATCGCTGCGCGTGAGATGCTGCTCAGGCTTGCCCATCCCGAAATCGGCACGTTTCTTACGACCGGCCTGCCGGTAAAGCTCAGCGACACACCTGGCGAGGTCAGAAGGCCACCGCTTTTCGGGGAACACACCGACGAGATCTTGCTCGAGAGCGGCCTTACGCGCGATGAAATTGGACAACTGCGCGCCACCGGGATTGTCGGCTGAGTATGGATGGCGCCCGCCGGGTAGCGCCGGTCGCCTCTGGAGCATCGGCGAGTTGGGCCGTGCGGAGTGGACGATGGCCGCGCCGCCTGCGAACGCGCGAGTTCGGTGGAAGAATAGCGGCGGCAGCGCACGGAGATTGCGGCGAATTGCGTTCAGTTCCTCGGCTCGCCAACCGCGGAACGTCTCGATGCCAGCGTTGTGGACGAGCTTTCAATGCCGGCCGGCGTAAACCTTCCATTTTAGATCCCAGGTCTAAAGGTTCGTTCGCACAGTTGGAGACCCTGCGGTCGTGGCCAGGGAGCTTAATTTTGTGCCCGCAATGAAGACGCATCTCTCCCTTGCAAAATCATAAGGTATAGCTTATTCTTTCCGAGTGGCGGATTGGACCCTCGAAGAGCACAAGACGTCTGGAGGTGCGTCACACTTCGCTGAGTTCGTCTCCGATCTGGCTGACGCGAAGGACATTAAAGACGCTGCCGTTTTGGTCCGGGCGCTGCGCGCATTGGGCAACCAGCTGCGGGAACCGCGTTCGAAATCGTTGGGAGAGGGGGTGTTTGAGTTACGGGGAACTACGGTGCGGATGTATTACGGGTTCTTGCCTGGACGCCGTGCAGTGTTGCTAGGCGGGTACCTCAAGAAACGTAGAGACACGCCTGCCGACGTGCTCGAGCTAATGCGGGCGAGGTTGAAGGAGGCCCAAGATGAGTACCAGAAATCCAGGGCTGCGACTGCTCGAAAGAAAGGTCGATAAGCTTGGTCTTTGGCGCGAGGTTGAGGATGAGCTGGCCCAGATTCTGATCGAACACAAGATCGCGACTTTGCGGAAGCGTCGCGGACTCACTCAGGCTGCGCTTGCCGAACGGACAGGCGTGAGCCAGCCGATGATCGCGCAGATAGAATCGGGCAAGCTTAACAATCTTACCTTGAGGACTCTGGCAAGGACGGCCCGCGCGCTTGACGCAAGTCTCAAGATCGTTTTGACCCCACGTCGGAAGTTGCGCCGTCACGGCAGCAGATCGCGAATAACCATCGCTCCAGCTGGGACAACAGCAGCGTTGGAGAGGTCATGAGCGGGGCCGCCAAAGGCGGGCGCTGTATTTATATGCTGCCCAACGGTCTTTGCGCGGGCAGGTACGGCTTGAGCGAGGAGGACTATCTCCCCAGAGGATTGGGCAAGTTCAAGGGGTATGAGCGACTCACGGGCAAGGTCTGCGAAGGATGCGACAACCAGTTTGGCAAGCTCGATGAAATCCCTTTAACCTCGGGTCCGGAGGCCATCTTTCGAGCTATATACGGAATCGAGGGCCGCAAAACGCATCGCAAGAGAGACACATTCCACGAAACCACGCATGGTCGTCAGCCGGTGGAGGTAGTGGGACGCCTGCCGGGCGATGAGTCGCCCACGCGGCTTGAAGTTCTCACAGGCAATCAGGGGCAGCCGCGAAGGGAGCTGGTCTTCGAGTGGCACGACAACAGGAGCAAGGTTGTGACGGTGCCGCGGAAGATTGATACGCCGGACAAGCTGCAAAAACATCTCAAGGGGAAGAGCATCGGAAGGGATTGGAGCAAGTGCATCGTAAATTGCCCCGCTGACGACGAAGGCTTTCAGGAGATGGTTCAGCGCTGCCTTGGAAAGATTGAACAGCTTGGGGAGCCTTCCGATCGTCGCGGTTATCCAGCGATAGTGCCGGTCGCGTCGCTCATAGAGTTATCCCCGGAATACTATCGAGCGATTGCGAAGATTGCCTTCCATTTTTTTATGTGGTGTTCGTTTGCCGGAATCACCGGGCTTGAGAATGTGTTCGACGGAATCAAAGAGTTTATCTGGCGAGGAGATCAACCGAGTAAGTACTTGCGCTCGGCGGCGGGTCCGTTTGATCGCAACCAGATTGGCGACGCGCCCTACGCACACGTCTTATCAGCGGGGGTTGT
Organism: Deltaproteobacteria bacterium; assembly: GCA_021792265.1. GTDB lineage: Bacteria > Desulfobacterota > Binatia > Binatales > Binataceae > JAJYVB01. Next base: position 3,166 of record JAJYVB010000201.1, read on the forward strand.
CGGCAACGAAGCTGTCGCGACCGTTCAGCTTTTCGCTGGTTCAGACAGTGGAGTCAACCTGATTGCCCGGGCGACTGACGGCCGCTCTTTTCCTGTTCAGCTCAAGAACATGTCGTTTGTATGGATTGTTAAGCTTGGCCGAAGTCCGTTTCGAATCGCGTGCGATCTGAGAAGGGCGCTCGCTTTCGTGGCAGGCAGACAGACGACGGTCGGATTCATCGGCGAAGTGCGCGAACTGACACCGGCCCGATCGATCATGGTCTGGCGACCGGGCTTCGGACCCCAGTTCTGGGCGTAGGCGTCGCAATCGAGAGACGCGAAGACGACGCCGCACCACGTGGCGTGCGCCCCCACTTACCCCATTCGTGAGTGGAGGCGGTGTAGTTTCGCCCTAAGCGCGTGCCACGAAGTCGTGAATTTCAAACGTCCGGCCGCGCTTGGGCGCCTTAAGCGCGTTTCAAGCGAAGCGGTCTTTGAGTTCACGGGTGCGAGCGAAGATCGCCACCGGGTCGTCGCCGAGCGCTGGGTCGAGCCGCTTCAGGCTGGCGCGAAGCTCGGGGCTATCGGTTCGAAGAAAAGGGTTGTAGCTTTTCTCCTCGCCTATTGTCGAGGGCACCGTCCATTTGTTTTGCCGGCGGGTTTGCACTGCCCACTCGTACTTTTCGCGCAGAGCGCGGTTCTTGGGCTCCAGCGTCAGCGCAAACTCGAGGTTTTTCTGCGTATACTCGTGACCGCAGTAAACCAGCGTATCGTCGGGCAGCGCCGCAAGTTTCGCCAGCGACGCCATCATCGTCGCCGCTCCGCCCTCGAACAACCGTCCGCATCCCCCCACGAAAAGCGTGTCGCCGCAAAAGAGCGCCTTCAGGGTGGAAAAGTAATAGGCAACATGGCCGTTGGTGTGCGCCGGGATTCCGATGACTTCGCCGCCGAGCGGTCCCGCCCATACCATGTCGCCGCCGTCCACCTCGTCGGTGATTCCCGGAATCCGCCCGCCCTCGGCTCGCGCGCCGTAGACGCGCACACTTGGCGCGGCCTGCACGAGCTGGAGGTTTCCACCGACGTGGTCGGCATGCCAATGGGTCGACAACACTGCGACAAGATTGAGTCCGTGACGTTCGACCTCGGACAGGACCTTATCGGCCTCGGCGCAATCGACGACGCCGCATTCGCCGCTGTCGTCGTCGGCCACCAGGTAGGCAAAATTGTCCTTGAGCTGAGGAACCGCGATAACCGCCATTGCAAGGGCACCTCCGCCGGCGGCGCCGGCCTTCACAGTCCAGCGATACTATAGCCGGCGTCTACGTAAACCGTCTGGCCGGTGACGCCGCTGGACAGATCGCTTAGCAGAGCCACCGCCATTTTGGCCGCCTCCTCCGGTTTCATCGCGCGCTTAAGCGGCGAGCGCGCCTCGACCTCGTGCGCCATCGTGTAAAAATCGCGAATCGCGGACGATGACAGCGTGCGAGCGGGTCCGGCGCTGAGAGCGTTTACCCGGATGGCCTTGGGACCGAGGTCAAGCGCGAGATAACGCACGCAGGCTTCCAGCGCTGCCTTCGCTACCCCCATCACGTTGTAATTCGGCACCGCACGCACGGCACCCAGGTAACTCAACGTTACGATCGAGCCGCCGCCACGCTTTTCCATCAGCGGTTCGGCAGCCCGCGCCAGTGCGACCAGGGAGTAGGCGCTGATCTCGAGGGCGCGGGCGAAACCGCGGCGGTTCACTTCCAGGAAGCGGTCGCGCAAGTCCTCGCGTTCGGCAAAGGCGACCGCGTGGACCAGCATATCGAGTCCGTCCCACGTCTGCGCGATTTTGTCGAACGTGGCCGCGATCTGATCGTCGTCGCTTACGTCGAGCTGACCGACAACGGTTGCGCCAATCTCTTCGGCAAGCGGCCGCACACGCCTTTCCAGGACCTCGCCCTGATACGTGAGCGCGACCGCGGCCCCCTGCGCGCTCAGTTCCCGGGCGATGAACCAGGCGAGGCTCTTGTCGTTGGCAACGCCGACTACCAGCGCGCGTTTTCCTTCCGCTATACCCATGAACGGACTCCTTCGCGTTGCTCAGAGGCGAATTATCATCCCGTCGCGGGCAGTTTCCAGCTTGAGCCGGGAAGCGCGCGGCAGGACTTCGCGCCCAAGATGGGTGAGCACGAGGCGGCCGACATCGAACCCCGCGCGATGCCTGACGATGGTCTCATAGTCCAAGTGCGAATCGCCATGACCGCTCCCGTAGTAGGAGCATTCGCACAGGAACAAATCAGCGCCCGCGCTGAACGACGCCAGCCGGTCGGTCCATCTGCTGTCGCCTGAAAAGACGATTGAGCGGCCGGCAACGGCGAGCCGCAGGGCAAGCGAAACGTCGCGCCGCGTATGGGGAACGCGCATTGTCCTAAGTTCCACTCCCTGCAGGCGCAACCGCCGCTCGGGTGCCAACTCGGCGAACCTGATCATTCTGTCCAGCCCCCCGAGATCGAGCCGCGGGTACATCGTGCTCATCAGCCGCTCGGCACGGTCTCTGAGCCCGCGCGGTCCGGCCACGACAACCCGCCTTCGCGGCGCTCCTTGCCACAGGTAATCCAGCATCAGGAACGGCAGCCCTGCGAAATGGTCGCCGTGCAAATGGCTTATCAACACCAGGTCGAGCTCGGCGGGATTTACGCCAGCGCGCTTGAGTCCTGCCAGCACTGCCGGGCCGGCTTCCATCAAAACCCGCGCATCCGGCGCCTCAACCAGATAGGCGGCGTTGAGACGCCCGCCGCTGGAAAAGGCGTCCCCGGTTCCGAGACACGTGACCTTGACTGGTTTCATTGTTTTGACGGCAGCAGCGGCCTTTAGGATTGGCCGCCATCTTACGATCGAGCCAGCAGGGCGTAAACCACGCCGGACGCTTCTTTCGGCGCCTTCCGCTACTAAGCCGGCGTGTCCTCGGCCTCGGCGAGGGCTGCGGTGGCAAGGACCTCGGGAGCAATCCCGTCGAGAAACCGCGACGGCTGTCCCATCACGTATCCCAGCGCGCGGTCAAATACATAAATCGGATGGACCAGGTAAAGCTCGTCACGCGCCCGTGTCATCGCGACGTACATCAACCGGCGCTCC
>JAJYVB010000202.1 GCA_021792265.1 Deltaproteobacteria bacterium
ACAGGATCGCGCGCTTCTGCGCCTGGGCCTGATGTCGTGGCTGCATTTTCTCAGCGACGGCTCATCCAATTACCTGCCCGGCGTCATCCCGGCGTTGCTTGCCGAGTTGCACATCCCGCTCGCCCTGGTCGGTACCGTGATGGCGGCGTTGGTGTCGGGCCAGGCGCTGCAGCCGCTTTGCGGCTGGATGGCGGACGCGGTGGGCGGCAAGCTATTCGTGATTCTCGGAGCGGCGGGTACGACACTTGGCGGCGCGCTGGTCGCACTTGCGCCCGGCTACTGGAGTCTTGTCGGATCGCTGGTTCTGATTGGCGTGGCCAATGCAATGTTCCATCCGCAGGCCCTTGCCGCCGTGCGCCGGATGACCAGCACGCGCGATGGGCTGTTCGTTTCGGTGTTTCTGGTGGGTGGAGAGCTGGGGCGGGGACTTTGGCCCGTTCTGGCAAGCCTGGTCGTGGTTGCTGTGGGACTGCGGATGCTTTGGTTGTTGGCCATCCCAGCCGCCTTGAGCATACCGATCATGGCGCGCGAACTGCCCGGCCTCGCGCGCCGGCCAAGCCATCTGCCGAGCCTTGACTGGCGCAGCCGCGCGCCGGACGTTGCGAAGCTCGTGCTTTACGCCTCGTTGCGCTCCACGCTCAACTACAACCTGGTAACGTTTGTGCCGATTCTATGGGTGCGCCGCGGCGGCTCACTGGTCGGCGCGGCCACTCTGGTTACGACGTTCTTCGTCGTCGGCATCGTTGGCAACTTAAGCGGCGGCTACCTCGCCGATCGTTTCGGACGCCGCCCGGTAATCACCACGATGAGCGTGCTTTCGGCGATTCTGCTGGCCGTGCTCATGATGGTTCCCGCGGGTCTCATGTGGGTCGTCATCGCCGCACTGGGAATTGCGGCGTTCGCAACGCTGCCTCTGCAGATCCTGATCTGCCAGGACGTGCTGCCGGACAATCAGTCGATGGGTTCGGGATTCGCGCTGGGTTTTTCGAACGGAATAGGCGCGCTGGCGATGATCGCGATGGGATTTCTGGCGGGACGCTTCGGCGTTGTCGAGGTGCTCTGGATGAACGTGGCGATCGCGGCGATGGCGGCGGCGATCGCGCCGGCGTTAACCGACGGTGTTACCGCGGCGGTGGGAACCGCAGCGAGCGCCTGAGTCGGCCGACGAGTCGCGTCAGGCGAGCCCGGTTGGCTTTTCAGCCGGAGCAGCCTTACGGGCGGTACAGCGCCTCGGCGCCCGAGGCGTCAGGCCACGCACCATAAAGCTGCAGGATTTCGGACGGCGGCTTGCGCCGCGACCATTGCGCTTCGAAGGCAGCGAACGGCTGGCCGCGGGCAACGCGTGCGCGCCGCTCCTGGTCGCGCAACCGAGCGGTTTTGGTTAAGTCGACTCGCAAGGTCTCCGGGTCGCAAGCCACCTTGTAAATGTTTCTGGCCTGCCATTGGGAGATGAGCTTGTCGCGCAGGTCGCGTTGTACAGCGGCCGGATCGCGGTCCAGCGGATCGCCGTAGCCGGTCCCGCCGGAGGAAAAAGACAGCCCGACCATCCGGCCCTTCGCGATGGCACGCGGCGTCTGGGAGCGATGCTCCGAGGTGAGCCTGCCAATTGTGCCCTCGAGCATCGAACCGGTGCTTATAGTGAGCGCGCCATTGGCAGCGAGCAGCTTCTCGACATCGGCGTCCTTGACCCTGACGAGAGGAGTGGTGGGCGCAGCGTAACCCCCGTAAAGCGGCTGCTGGGTTTGCACCAGGCTGTTGGTGCCGTGGGGCGCAGAATACATCTGCGCCACGTGATGCGTCACCCATAGTTGCGCCGTGCCCAGGCCGCCGCGGTATTTCCCGCAGCCGCCGCTGTCGGCGCGATACTCGCTGAACGGCACCAGCATCGGAAATTCGTTCTCCATCGCCTCGACGTCGGGCGCCCGGCCAAAGGCGCACCAGCAAAAACCGTAGGCATTCATCCCGTCCGCGATGGCGCGCGCGCCCTGGCCCTGGGTGTTAAGCACGTAGGCGATCGAGTCGGCAAAAGGCATGTTCCACTGCGATATGCCCGACAGGACGTGCCCGTCGACGCTGTTCGCGGCGGGCGCCGATACCTGTTGCCAGTCGCGGGTAGGAAACATCGCGCGCCCGACGCACACCTGTACCGCACTCATCACGCCGGTGCAGATCCCGACGGCCAGCGAAGTGGCTGCCCGCGGTCCCGGGTTCAAGCAACTGTTGGGCGGAAAAATGAAATCGACCGGCTCGAACGTCGCGTTGCTTATCGGCAGGTCGTGGAAGACGTACTCGTAAATCTTGTTGACCAGGTGGCCGATGGCGGCTTGCGCGTGGGCATTGAAGCTCGACAGGTTTTCAGGGCTTGTGCCGGTGAAGTCGAAAGCGAGGGTATCGCCGCGCTTGCTCATCGTCAGGCAGCAGTTGCGGATAAGTCCCTGTTCAAGCCCGGCGCAGTCCGCGAACGTCACGCAGCGGTACGTGCCGTCCGGCCATGTGCTGATACGCCGCCGCGCGCCCGCCTCTGCGTCCATCAGCATTCGGCGGAACAATCCGGCGACGAAGTCGATGCCCTCGCGTTCGCACATCTCGACCAGCCGGGTGCGCGCCCGGTCCGCGGCCGTGCATCGCGCCTTCAAGTCGGTGATAATCATCTGCTCCGCCCGCAGGCCAAAGGCGGAGATCAGCTCGATCAAGTCACGCCGCAGCCGGAAGTTTTCGCCAATCTTGATCGGCGGCACGTTGAAGCCCTCTTCGAACCGCGACGCCGCGCCCACCGGCATCCCGCCCGGCTCGCAGGCGCCGGTCTCGGGAGTATGCGACAGGGCCGCAGTCCATCCCACGAGCTTCCCGCGCACAAACAGCGGCATCGCCACGCAGTAGTCGGGATTGTGGATTCCGCCGTAAAGCGCGTCGTTGGTGTACCATATGTCGCCGTCGCGGATGCCCGGGTCGTCGGCCATCGTCCTCAGGATGTACTTGATTACGATTGGCGGGATGATGGCGTGCAGATAGGTGCCGGAAGAAGCGTTTACCAGGTCGCCCTGCGCGGTGAAGATCGCCACGATCGAATCGCCCGCTACTCCCATCGTGCTGCGCGACGACCGCGCGAAGACCTCGTGGCTTTCGTCGAGGATGTCGTTGGTGCGCTGGACGCCGATCTCGTAGTTGCCGTGGGATACGAGTTCGAGGCAGTCGAGCTCGTGCCGGGTTGGCGGCACGACCTTCAAGGCCCGGAGCTTGTTGTCCAGGGTGGGAGCGTTCATGCTGAATCCTCCGAAACTTCGACCTCCACAAGTGCCTTGCGGCAGGCCAAGCCGCACTTGCCGGGAGTCTACGCCATCTTAGCGATACCGTCGGTAGGGCAGAAGCCCCCGGGCCAGCATCGGCGTGCGCTGGGCGGAAGTGCTGTTTACGCAGGGCGCTTGTCCAACAGGGCCACCATAAGGGCCACCAGAATAGCCAGGGCATGAAACCGCGGAGTTGCTGCCGCTGCAGCCCGCAAAAAGACATGCCAACAGTATGCCGAGCACAAGCGCTGGAATTTCACATCGGGTCATTTAGCCGAAGACGGTCTCAGAGACTGCAGCGCTCTTCTTATATGGAAAAGCAGCGGGTCAAGAAAGCCCTGGCGAATATCGGAGGCTGGCGACGGCAAGGGCCGGCGCGACTGATCGCGTCGGCCGGCAGCACCGTCAGTCACGACGGCTCCGCGGCCCGACTCGGGTGCTAACCGTGCGGCTCCGAGCGGGGCGGCCAGCCGGTCGAACTGTCCGCCAGACCGCATTAACTTTTGTGAGAGGCTGGCAACGTTGCTCCGGGCGGCAGCGTGGCTGTTGAGACAGGGGTTCGTGGAATTTGAGCGCTGGCGACTTCTCGCCAGGATACGCGTCGATCGCGCGTCATACAGGAGGCAATCGTGCGGTACGGTAGTGTGCTTATTCTGATAGCTGTTTCCTGTACCGGCCTCAGTCTAGCCGTGCGGGCGCAGGTTCACTCGACGATACCCGCCTGCCCGCCCGGCCGGGCAGCCGTGGGGGTCAGGATGACCGACGGGACCATTAAGTGGGGTTGCGGTCCGGCGAGCTTTGCGCCCGGGATGGCCGGTAGCCCGCCTCCGGTTGGTGTCGCCCTAAGCTGTCAGCAGGACTCCGACTGCCCGGGCGACACTAGATGCCAGTGGGGCACGTGCGGTCGGACCAACTGGGTGTGCAACGCAGACTCAGACTGTAAGTACACGGAGTTTTGTGACACGTCGAAAAAACGAGACAGTCAATTCCTCGGCACATGCGCGCCTAAAGGCGGTAAGTATCCGTACTGATTTCCAGCTTTCGGGTTCAAGCGCGGGTGAGGGTCCGAGGCGGTTGATGGTGAACAGCTCCTCCATCCCCTCGCGCAGGTTCGCTCCGGTTCTCTGCTCCGCATTGCCGCGCCTTCTTGCATGAGCGGCCCAACGATGCACCGAGGCGGGCTCATGTAGCCTGGTTAGCGCCAACCTTACCGATGCGTGGCCTGCCGCTTGCCGCGAGCTGGCAGCAGGGAGGATGCTTAGCTGGCTGAGGCGCCTGAAATCACCTCAGCCTTGAGCAATCCAGCCTCGCTTCTGAAATCTGATCTTGAGTTGCGCCGCGATCTTGTCGGCGGTTGCCTTCGCGCGGCCTTCCAGGCCCGTTCTGCCGCTCGCTGCGCCGTAGACCGTTGCGCCGCCCATGACTATCAGGCCGATTGGACTGGATGAGGCTATAGCTACTGCGGCGGGCACTATCAGGCCAGGGGCTTTGTTTCCCGAGGCGTTAACGGTACCCGAGCCAAGCTTTTTTAGGCCGTGCTTGGTCATCACGTAGCCCTCCACCACCGTTTCCATCTGGGTTGTTCCAGCACCAAATCCAACGATGAAGCGCTTGGCCAAACCTTTTGCACCGCCGCCTTCCGTTGAGACTATGTATCCGCGGATTACACCGTCGCCAACCTGCGGCGATGCTCCTGGGCTCGCCTCGACCGCGGACATGCCCATATTGTTGATATCTTTGACCAATTCCTGCGCGATCATTGCGCCGTACTTCCGGCCGGTCTCAATCTCCTCGGGCGTGGGAGGCGTACTTGGCTCACCGACTTGTCCGGCCAGCGACGAATCGGCTGGCATATCGGAGGACGCGGCGACGAAGTCATACACCCAGATCTGATTTGGACGCGCGAGCCCGGGCGCAGCCATCGGAGTTTCCTGGGCAACCTGGGTTGAAGCGCAGCCGGCCAACAGCATCATCAGAAAGATGAGCCCTGTCGGTTTTGCTTGAGACTTCATGAACGGCATCGTACTGCGCTGCCGCTCTTCCATAAAGAACAAAACCAACAACAAAACGCGGTTTGTTTTCGCGTCACAGGCGGCGTTTCGCGAGCCCTTTACCCGATCTCAAGGTTTAATGTTCTTTTCGTCTTATCCTGGATTTCCATGAAGGGGCCGCAACCCTTGCACCGTGGGGCATAAGGTGCTAGCCGGGTCCCAGTTGGACGAGTTAATGTCGCAAATTCCGGTTTATATAGATACCCGCGAAGCAGGTGGGAGGCTGGAAGAACAGGCGCGGTTAAAGCCGTGATGACCAGTCTGCAGCAGCGGCCGATGAAGACCAAAGACACGTTAATATCCCTCTCCTTGTCCAAGGAGAGGGCCAAGGTGAGGTCGCAGCGGCGGCTGATGAACACCAAGGACGCGTTAATAAGGCACGCCTGGGCACTATCGGGTTGCTGCTTGCCGAGAGCCGTCTGACGCGGCGGCTGTTTGTCGGCATGGTCGGCAAAATCGCGACGTTGCGGAGTGGACGACAAACGTGAAGCTACCTGTTTTCCAGCGAAGTCCGGATAGCAACGCCCGGGGCGGCCGCTGCGGAACGCTCGCACTTCTGATCCTGGTCGCCCTTAGCGGGTGTTCACTCGTGATGGAGACCAAACGTCCGGATTATACGGACGTGAGCGTGATTCAGAAGGGCACGCCGCGGTACGAGGTAACCGCGGTGTTCGGTAAGCCGCTGGAGAGTTATCAAAAAGACGGCAAGGAGGTAGATGTTTTCCAAGCCGATCCTAACGGGCGGAGCGTTAGTACAAAGATTGTAGTAAACACTTTCGATACCGCGGCCGACGTGCTCACGCTTGGCCTATGGGAAGTGGTCGCGACCCCGGCTGAGATGCTGACTGAGCACAAGCTCACGACCTACGTCGTCACTTAC
>JAJYVB010000203.1 GCA_021792265.1 Deltaproteobacteria bacterium
CAAGGACTCGCTCGGAAGCGAGGCCTGGAGCGACTCGGGCGCGGTTCAGCGTGCGGTCAGGGAAATCAAGGAGCGGGTTACGGGATTGGCGGTCATAACCGACGTCTGCATGTGCGAATACACCGACCACGGCCATTGCGGCGCGCTTCGGGGCACGGAAGTCGATAACGACGCTACGCTCGAGCTGCTGGCGCGCGCCGCGTTGTCGCATGCCAGGGCGGGCGCGGACATCGTCGCGCCCTCGGACATGATGGACGGGCGGGTGCGGGTAATTAGGACAGCGCTCGACGATAACGGCCTTGCGGACCTGGCGATCATGGCGTATTCGGCAAAGTTCGCCTCAGCCTTCTACGGGCCGTTTCGCGAGGCGGCTGAGTCGGCGCCGCAGTTTGGCGATCGCCGTTCCTACCAGATGGACCCGCCCAACGGCGACGAGGCGATGAGGGAGATTGGGCTCGACATCGAAGAGGGCGCCGACATCGTGATGGTCAAGCCGGCGCTCGCCTACCTCGACCTCATCTATCGTGCCAAGCACGAGTTCAACTGCCCGCTTGCTGCCTACAACGTATCGGGCGAGTACTCGATGCTGCGGGCGGCAGCGCTCAACGGATGGCTTGACGAGGAGCGCGCCATTACCGAGACCCTGACCGCTATCCGGCGGGCGGGCGCCGACATGATAATTACGTACTTTGCCAAGGAGCAGGCGCGCCGTCTGAACGGCTGAAGGGGACAGGCTCCGGGCGCCTTGCGGTCCGGTACCTGGACATCGCCATCGTGGTGCTAGTCGGCGAGATCCTTTAGTGCACGCACCATCCTGACCACCGACTCGACGGCGTTCTTGGCGTTGTCGATGCGGTCGAGCGCCTGCTCGCGCGTCATTCCTGGGCCGGTTACGCCAAGGCTGACCGGTTTCTCGAACTCGACGGCCAGTCGCGCAGCCTCGCGCGCGGTGGCGGTAATGACCACTTCGTCGTGCTGGGTATCGCCCTTGATGACCGCGCCGATCGTCACGACTCCTTCGATCTCCTTGCGCTTGAGCAGGCGCTTGATCGCGGGGCCCATGTCGTAGACTCCCGGGACGTGCACAACGCGCGCAATCTCGGCGCCCAGAAAGTCGGCGTGGCGGCGCGCCCGCTCGAGCATCAGGGAAGTAACATCGAAGTTAAAGTCCGAAACCACCAAGGCGATTTTCACGTGCAGTTCCTTTCGCTGCTCAAGTCATGCGAATTTCGACGCCCCGGTCATGTAGATAGCGCTTGAGCACGGGGATGGCATAGTCGCCGTAGTGTATCAGCGAGGCCACGATGGCGGCGTCGGCACCTCCCGCGGTGAATGCTTCACGGAGATGTTCGGGCTCGCCGGCACCGCCCGAGGCGATAACCGGGATCGACACAGCCTGGCTTATAGCGTGCGTGATTTCGAGGTCATAGCCGAGCCTGGTGCCGTCGCGATCGATGGAATTGACGCACAGTTCGCCGGCGCCCAGTTCCTCGCCGCGCTGCGACCACTGAACGGCATCCATTCCGGTGGGCGTCCGGCCGCCGTCGATTATGACTTCGTAGCCTGAGGGAAACTGCGCTGAATCAGCAGCACGCTTCACCTGCATGGACAGAACGATACATTGGCTTCCGAACGCACTCGCTCCCTGGGCGATGAGCTCGGGGTTTCTGACTGCGCCGGAGTCGATCGAGACTTTTTCCGCGCCGGCGAGCAGAACCTCGCGCAGGTCGTCGAGCGTCCGGAGGCCGCCGCCCACGCTGAAAGGGATGAAGATCTCGCGGGCGACTGCGCGCACCACTTCGATCATGATGCCGCGCCGTTCGTTGGAAGCCGTGATGTCGTAGAAAACGATCTCGTCGGCACCCTGCTCGTAGTAGTAACGCGCCATCGCCACGGGATCGCCAACGTCAACGTTTTCAAGAAAACGAATTCCCTTGGTGACTCTGCCCGCCCGGACGTCGAGGCATGGGATTATCCGCTTGGCAAGCATCGCTTTACTTCATTGTGCGGCAAAAATTATCGAGCATCTTAAGGCCCGCAGCGCCGCTCTTTTCCAGGTGGAATTGACTCGCCAGCATCGCGCCGCGCGCTATCGCCGCGGCAAACGTCACCCCGTACTGCGCGCTGGCAATGACCAACTCGCTGTCATCCGGAACGGCGTAGTAGGAGTTGACGAAATAAAAATGTGCGCCCTCGGGCACGCCGTCGAAAACCGGATGGCCTTTTAGCTGATGCACGCGGTTCCATCCAATCTGCGGAACCTTGAGCGTTCGGCCCGTCTCGTCGACGGGCGGGAACCGCCTGACGCTCCCGCGCACGACGCCCAGGCATTTTGTGTTACCCTCGGCGCTGGATTGCAACAGCACCTGAATGCCGATGCAGATGCCCAAAAAGGGTTTGCCTGCGCCTATTACCTCCTCTTTCAGGACACGGTCAAGGCCGCGCTCGCACAGGTTGGCCATGGTTGCGCCGGCAGCGCCGACACCCGGTAGTATGACGGCTCTCGCGCTGCGGATACGCTCGGCCTGGCCGGTTATCTCGCAAGGATAGCCCAGGTGTTCGAGCGCGCGGGCGACGCTCGCCAGGTTCCCGGCACCGTAATCGACGATCGCTATGATCGGGGCAGCCATCCGCGTGCATCATAGCTGCAACTGCGACCGCCAAAATAGTAGCCGCTGAGGGGCGATTGGAGCGCGTCAGGTTTTCGGTGCGGGCGCAGGCGCGGAAGCCGCCATCCGGTCAACGCGGCCGAGGAATGCCTCGATGCGCCGCGCGTTGGCACCGAAATCTCCCTTGCCGACACGCGACTTCGAGCGCATCTCGACCACGCATCCGCCCTGAGGCCCCGGCCGCACTTCGACCGCAAAGTCGTCTTTGAAGCGGAAAAGGCACGAGGTCGCAACCCCTTCGAAGGAAAGCGCGTGGGGATCTTCGGACGTTACCCGCCAGCCGCGCATCCTGGCGGCCGCCTCCCGCGCGATGACAAAACATTGGTCGGGCTTCAGTTTCAGAACGAGCGGCTTTATGGCAGGGTACGCCTCGCGCTGCAATTTCTCGTTACGCGTGGCGTCGTAGGTCATGTTGCGGCCCTTGTTGGCGGGCAACGTTGCGGCGTGAGCCAGGCTCGGCGGTTCCTGGAAGTCCGTGGTCACGTCATTCATGAGCGGGCGATCGTGGGTATGAACGATTATGCCGACCACCGGCAGCGCGATCAGAGCGCATACGACAAGTCCGGCAATCGCTCGCGTACGCCCGGCGTGGCGCTCGGGAGCACCCGTGCGTACGATTCCGAGCAGCCCTACCAGGATTCCGAGCAGGCTCAGAAAGAAGCCGACCATGAAAAACCGGAACCCGCTGAACGGAAGAACGAGTCCAAAATGGGCGGCCAGGATACCGCCGGCGACAAGCAGCACGGCGACGATAGCGTCAAGGAGCGCCAGGGTTGCGGGAATCATGGTTTACCTCCATCGGTGAGGCGTTTGCGGTGATGGCAGTGCCTCCATACTGCCCCAAGACCCGGGCAAACAGAATCCTGGCGCGCAGGCGTGCGCCAGCTAACTAAAATTGCTCCACGCCTTTGGCTCCTGTACGATTTTGGCATTGTTGCGGCCAATATAGACGAGCCCGCTGAGTAATGCCCAAACTGTCAGAACGACTGCGCACTCTGCGCGAGCTGATCGCCGAGCGGGTCCTGCTGCTCGACGGCGCGACCGGAACCTCTATTCAGGCGATGCGCCTGGGAGCGAGCGACTTCGGCGCCGAACATTTGGAGGGCTGCAACGAGATCCTGGTCCATACGCAGCCCGAGCGCATCCTTAACCTTCACCGGGATTTTCTGGCGGCAGGAGCCGACCTCGTCGAAACCAGCAGCTTTGGCGCGACTTCGATCGTGCTTGCCGAGTACGGATTGCACGAGCAGGCACGAGAACTGAACCGGCTCGCGGCGCAACTGGCCCGCCGGGCCGCCGACGAAGCGTCGTCGCCCAACCGGCCCCGGTTCGTCGCCGGCTCGATGGGACCGACAACCAAAACTCTCTCACTGACCGGCGGCGTGACTTTCGAGCAGCTCTGCGACGCCTATCAGGAGCAGGCCGAGGGCCTAATCGAGGGCGGCGCGGATGTCCTGCTGCTCGAGACCGTGCAGGATACGCTCAATTGCAAGGCTGGACTGCTCGGGATCGAGCGCGCGATGGAGAGGTTGGGCGTCGAGACGGGGGTCGCCGTCTCGGGCACGATCGAGGCCATGGGCACGCTGCTCGCGGGGCAGGACATCGAGGCGTTTTACACCTCGCTCGCCCATCGCGACCTGCTGTGGATCGGGCTCAACTGCGCGACCGGCCCCGATTTCATGACCGACCATCTGCGCACGCTTGCGGAACTTGCGCGCTTCGATGTGGCCTGTGTTCCGAACGCCGGCCTGCCTGACGAGGAGGGATGTTACAGCGAGACGCCCGAATCGCTCGCGCGCAAGCTCGAACGGTTTGTTGACAGCGGATGGGTGAACGTGGTCGGCGGATGCTGCGGGACCACGCCTGAGCATATCCGGGTTTTGGCCCAGATGCTCGAAGGCAAGAAGCGGCGCGCGGCAATCCCCGCGCGGCGGACGGCTGTCTGCGGTCTTGAAACGCTTACGATCGACGAGAGCACGCGTCCCGCGGTCGTGGGCGAGCGGACCAACGTTCTGGGCAGCCGCAAATTCAAGCGGCTCATCGCCGAGGGCCGCTTCGAGGAGGCAGCCGAGATCGGCCGTCTCCAGGTAAGACGCGGCGCCCATATCGTCGACGTGTGTTTGCAGGACCCCGACCGCAACGAGCTTGCCGACATGACCGGCTTTCTCGATCAGCTCCTGAAGAAGGTCAAGGTCCCCATCATGATCGACTCGACCGACCCCGGGATCATCGAGGAGGCGCTCAAGCGCACGCCCGGGCGTTCGCTTATCAACTCGATCAACCTGGAGGACGGCGAGCGGCGCTTCGCGCAGGTAGTGCCGCTGGCGCGCCGCTATGGCGCAGCGGTGGTGGTCGGCTGTATCGATGACAACAAGGAGCAGGCGCAGGCGATAACGCGCGAGCGCAAGCTCGCGGTCGCCGAGCGCTCCTACCAGCTCCTGACCGAAAGCTACGGCCTCGAGCCCGAGGACATCATTTTCGACCCGCTTGTTTTTCCGGTGGGTACCGGGGATCGCAATTACATCGGATCGGCGGTCGAAACGATCGAAGGCATCCGGCTTATCAAGGCGGCTCTCCCACGCTGCAAGACGCTCCTGGGCATCTCAAACGTTTCCTTCGGACTGCCCGAGGCGGGACGCGAGGTCCTCAACGCCGTCATGCTCTACCACTGCGTGGCGGCCGGGCTTGACCTCGCGATTGTCAATGCGGAAAAGCTCGAACGCTACCACGCGATCGGCGAGACGGAGCGCCGTCTTGCTGAGGACTTGATTTGGTGGCGCGGCGAGGACCCGATAGGCGCCTTCACCGCCCACTTTCGCAACCGGCGCCCGAAAGCGGCTCAGGACCCAACCCGCCCGCTCGCTCTTGACGACCGCCTCGCCAGTTACATCCTGGAGGGCTCCAAGGAGGGCCTCATCGAAGATTTGACGGAGGGGCTGAAGACTCGAAAACCGCTTGAGCTAATCAACGGACCTCTGATGAAGGGGATGGACGAGGTCGGGCGGCTGTTCAACCAGAACCAGATGATCGTAGCCGAGGTGTTGCAGTCGGCGGAGGCGATGAAGGCTGCGGTCAGCTACCTGGAGCCCTTTATGGAACACAGCGAAGGGCTGTGCAAAGGCACGATCGTGCTTGCCACCGTGAAGGGGGATGTCCACGACATCGGCAAGAACCTTGTGGACATCATCCTGAGCAACAACGGCTACCGGGTCATCAACCTGGGCATCAAGGTGCCGCCCGAGGAGCTGATTCGCGCCTACCGTGAGCACCGGCCCGACGCTATCGGGCTGTCGGGACTGCTCGTCAAGTCGGCTCAGATGATGGTGGCGACGGTTCAGGACCTGCGCAGCGCCGGTATCGATTGCCCTGTGCTGGTGGGTGGCGCAGCGTTATCGGATCGTTTCACCCGGATGAAGATAGCGCCCGAATACCCGGGTGTGGTCGCGTACGCCGATGACGCGATGGGGGGGTTGGATCTCGCAAACCAGATAACGGATCCGGAGCGCCGGGTAAGCCTAGGTGAAAAGCTCGCGCAACGGACACGAGA
>JAJYVB010000204.1 GCA_021792265.1 Deltaproteobacteria bacterium
GGATCCATCTGATGCCGCCGACCCGGGCAAGTTGTTCCAAAAGCGCGGCCAGCGAGCTTCTTGGCCGGATGTCGCGGCCGTAGGCGGTCAAGTCCTGTGCGACCAGATTGATTTCCCTGCACCCGTCTTCGGCGAGGCGGCGCGCCTCGGCCACGATGTCGGCCAGCGGCCGGCTTTCGTGCCGGCCCCGGATTTTCGGAATGATGCAGAAAGCGCATCGATGGTCGCAGCCCTCGGAAACCTTCAGGTAGGCGCTGTGGCGCAGGCCGCTTCGAAGCCGTGGAAGTTGTGCTTGGGGCAGAAGATGAGCCGCGCCTGGGTAGAAGGTAACGTTGGGACCGGAGTTCGCGCCGTTTCGTTGCGCGGTTGACGCCCGAGCGCCTTTCGCCCGGCCAAGCATCGCCGGAAGCTCGAGGAAATTACCGGTGCCGACGAGGATATCCACCTCCGGCAGTTCGCGGCGCAATTCGTCGGTGTAGCGTTGCGAAAGGCATCCCGCGACGACTAGGCGGCGGCCGCGTCCGGCGCGCTTGAACTGGGCCGCCGAAAGAATCGCGTCGATCGATTCTTTTTTCGCGGCCTCGATAAACGAGCAGGTATTCACGATCAGAACGTGCGCCCGGCTCGGATCGCTCGTCACCTCGTAGCCCGCCTGCGTCAACGCCCCGAGCATCAACTCGCTGTCAACGAGATTTTTGGGGCAGCCCAGGCTTGTAAGGTGGACCTTCTCCATTCGCATGCCGCCTTGGGGCATTTATTTCTACCCGCGCCGTTCAACCGGCGCAATCGGGGTGCTTGCCGGCACGCGCGCCTGCGATCCGGCTCAAAGGGGTCCGCCGCTTACAATGTCCGCACCCGGCGGAGGGGTGAACCGGAACAGAGAATCGTCAAGGGGTACATTAAGTTTGATATTGCTGAGGTCGAGCCGGGTCCGATCGCCGATCGCGTCCTGGAACTCGAAGCTTTTCGGATTGAGGGTTTTGGGGTCGACCTCCACCTGAACAGCAGTACCTCCCTCTAGCGGGGTAAGCATGAGGCCTATCATGTCTGAATGGAGCGCTGTCGCGGGCCGGGTTATCTTAAAGTACTTGCTTAAATGTTTCGAGTCCAACAGCACCGCTGCCGCGTTTTGAGAGCTGAATGCCTTGCTTGCCGGTGTTTCGACAACCTGGTTCAGGTCCGGCTGATAGGTGTACACGGTGTTGCCGTCGCTCACGATGGTTTCGGCCTGTGCCCCTTTGAACGCCCATCGTATCCGGCGAGGCTTGAGGTAATAGACGACTCCGCTTCGTACCCGCCGCTCGCCGCCGACCGACGCCACCGTCTCTGTAAAATCGGCCTGCAACGAGCGGGTTTGGCCCAGGTGGCTCTCGATGCGCTTGACAGTGGTATGAAGGCTAGCGTCGTCCGCCGGCGGCCCGGCCGTCAGAGCCGGGAATCCCTGGACGATCAAAGCCAGTCCCAGCGACAGCGAGAAAAGGAGCTTGGGGATTTGCGGACTGCGCATGACTTTCGGGGTAGGCTTCCGCTCGGACCCTTTCATGCAATTAGACGCTTAGGAACGGGAACGGCTTCAAACGGCCGCTCGCGTGTGCGATGGCGACGATCCCCGTCGTAGCGTGTTCCTTTACTGTGACCGAGTTTGTCAATGTCGTGCTACGCTGGCGGCACCTGCGGCACCGATTCCGCGAAATCCTCGACCGAGGCGTCAGTTCCGGAGCGGGAGCTTGCGAAGCTCGCGCGGACGGGCGCCGTCGCCCGCGGTTACCAGTCCCTCCCGTTCCATCTGCTCTACCATCCGGGCTGCACGGTTATATCCGATTCGCAGCCGGCGCTGAATCATCGAGATTGACGCCTGGTTGGTCTGGGTCACGATTTCAACCGCTTGCTCGTAAAGTTCATCCTGGAAATTCTCGGCGTCGGCACCCACCTCGTCCGCGCGAGGCTTCGTTTCAAGGATCTCCATCCGGTACTCGGGTGTGCCCAGCGAGCGCAGAAAACCAGTTAGCCTGCGAATCTCTGCCTCGGAGACAAAGGGTCCGTGCAGCCGGACCAGCTTGGCCGTTCCTGGCGGCATGAACAGCATATCGCCCAACCCCAGCAGGCGTTCCGCCCCGATGGCGTCAAGAATAGTTCGCGAATCGACCCGTGAGGTCACCTGAAACGAAATCCGGGCGGGCAGATTCGCCTTGATCAAGCCGGTGATCACGTCGACCGACGGGCGCTGCGTAGCAAGCACGAGATGAATACCGGCGGCACGCGCCTTTTGCGCCAGGCGTGTAACGTCGCGCTCGACGGTCTTCCCCTCGCACAGCAGAAGATCGGCAAATTCGTCGATCACGATGACAATCTTGAAGAGGTGCCGATGCTCCAGCGGCGGCGGAGCATCGTCTACAGCCGCGTTGTCCTCATCGTCCGGTACGCGGCTGGCCGGGCCAAGCTCAACCAGGGGCGTGGAGGACTCCAGCGCGCGGTTGTAACCGTCGATGTTGCGCACGCCGAGCGCCCGCATAAGCCGGTAACGATTCTCCATCTCCTGGGTGGCCCAAAGCAGCGCCGAAGCTGCTTTCTCGGGGTCAACCACGACCGGCACCAGAAGGTGGGGCGTTCCCTCGTAGACTGAGAGTTCAAGCATTTTGGGGTCGATCAGGATGAAGCGCACATCGTCGGCGGTCGCGTTGAACAGGATGGAGGCGATTATCGCATGGACGGACACTGACTTGCCGGTACCGGTCGCTCCGGCTATCAGCAGGTGTGGCATGCGTGCGAGGTCAGCCGCGACCGGCCGCCCAGCGATGTCCTTGCCTAGCGCTACGGTTAGTTGGCCAGGTGCCGAATGAAATTCCGCCGCTTCGAGGATCTCGCGCAAGAAAACCTGCTGGCGATGACGGTTGGGCACTTCGATCCCGACTACCGCTTCGCCAGGTACCGGCGCCTGAATGCGGACGGCGGCCGCTCGCAGCGTAAGCGATAAGTCGTCGGCCAGATTCACGATCTGGCTTACCTTGATGCCCGACCCCGGCTCGAACTTGAACATGGTAACAACGGGGCCCGGCTGCACTTCAACTACGCGTCCGGAGACCCCGAAGTCGGAAAGTTTTTCCTCCAGCACCCGCGCGCTCCATTCCAACGACGCCTCGTCCGCACGCACGCGGTCGGATGGCACAGGGTCGAGCAGCGACAGCGCGGGCAGCGGGAAGCTCTCCTTTCTGCGAGCCGAGTCCCTGCGTAATGTTTCTGCAGGTTCGGGCGGCTTATCGGTTGCGGGTTTTTTCGGCGCGGCGTCGGCGTGCCTGACGACCAGCCGCGGCGGTTGACCGTTGTCCAGCTCAGACGCCTTCTCGCCCAGGTCTGATTTCGGCCTGAGTGCTCGCGTGGCAATCGACAACATCTCGGCCGGCGACCGCCACATCATGAGCGCCAGTGTCCCGACGGCTGCCAGCCCGAGCGCAAGATAGCTGCCGCTTACATTAAGATGGGTTCTGAGGCTGTCGGCGAGTACTCGTCCCATCAGGCCGCCGGCGCCGTGTCCGTTCGGGGAAAAGTTGGCCAGTGCGTCCGCGGCCGAAAGCGTGACGACCAGCAGCGCCCCACCGCATCCGACTCGCGCACTGGCGAGCCCGCTCGCGCCGCGCCATACGTTGCGTGCAAGCCAGAGCGCAACGACGATGAAACCGGCCGACCATCGCCCCCAGGTGCCGTTGAGGCGCGAGGCAACCATCGTACCCCACGGCCCGCAGAGGTTTGGACTTTCACCGAGCCAGCGACTGGCCAAACTCAGCAGTGCAAAGATCGCAGCCGCCACGATTGCCAGGGCTAGCAGCTCGCGCGCGATACGTGCACCCCGGTCATCCTGGCGTCGAAGTTCGACGCACGCGGTTTCGGCTGCAGCCTCGGCGTTGGTAATTTTCGAAGGCCGTGCGATAACGCCCTCAGACCTCCATTACACAGGGTAGCACCGTGGGGCGCAGGCCAAGGACCCGGCCAAGACGGTCGCGCACGATGCGGACGATTTCGTCTTCGAGCTCGGCGTGGCTTCGATCCGCGATTTCGTTCCCGCCGTCGAGCCCGCGACGAAGTTCCGCCTGTAAAAGCTCCACCCACTTGCCGGCGCCATTAGCCGCTGGCAGGCCGCGCACAACCAAATTCGGTCCGGCTACGATCCGGCCGGTTTGCGACGACCGGGCCAGCGCGACCACGACGGTACCAGCCCGTCCCAGCGAGCGGCGTTCCTCAATTAACTCCGGGTCGGCCAGGTGGCCGCCTTCCAGCAGCATACGGCCCGAGCCGGCGTGCTCCGCGCGAGCGAGTTCTCCGTTGGCCATCACGGCACTTTCACCGTCCTGGAGCAGGCAACAGTGAGCGGCCGGGATGCCGGCTTCCAGCGCCAGGGCGAGATGACGGCTCAGATGGCGGTACTCGCCATGGACGGGAACAAAACTTCGCGGTCGCGTGAGCGCGATCATTTCTGCCAGTTCGTCGCGGTAGGCATGACCGGAGACATGCACCTGTGCGATTGGGTCGTGAAACACGTCGGCGCCCAACTTCATCAGCCGGTCGATAAGCTCGTTGATATCGCGTTCGTTACCCGGGATGAAGCGAGCAGAGAGCACCACGGCGTCGCCGTGTCGCAACCTCAGGTGCGGATGCACGCCGTGAGCAAGTTTCCACAGCGAGGATAGCCGCTCACCCTGACTGCCACCGGCTAGAAAGGTGAGGCGGTCCGAATCCAGAGCTATCGCCTCCTCCGGTTCAAGGAATGTCCCGGGTGGCGCGCTCAGATGGCCAAGTTCGAGCCCGACACGCACGCTCTCGGCCATTCTGCGCCCCAGCGCGACCACTCGCCGTCCGGTTGCGATCGACAATCCGATAACTTGGCGCAGGCGGTGAAGATGGGAGGCAAAGGCGCAGAAAATAAAGCGTCCCCGCGTGCCTGCCATCAGATCGCCAAACGTCTCCCGGAGGGTGGATTCCGAGGGGCAGCGTCCGGAGCGCTCGGCGTTGGTCGAGTCCGAAAGCAGCAGCTCCACACCTCTGGCGCCCAGCTCGCCGAAGCGGTGGCGGCAGAAGGGCTCGCCTGCCGCAGGCTTGTCGTCAATCTTAAAGTCTCCCGTGTGAACAACGAGCCCGCCTGGCGTATCGATGGCCAGGGCCAGCGAATCGGGAGTCGAGTGGGTCACCGGAATCGCCTCGACGGTAAAGGGGCCCAGCGTCAGCCGCTGGCCTGGAACGAGCGGACGCAGGCTCGCCTCGAGGGGCGATTCGTAGTCGGCGAGGCGCCGGCGTGTGAACGCCAGCGCGGTTTCGCTCGCGTAGACGGGTGCCTCCAGCCGGCGCAACAGATGGGGCAGGGCGCCGATATGGTCCTCGTGAGCATGGGTGAGAACGATGGCCTCGATATGCGGCCTGGTTCGTTCGAGGTAATCGAAACTGGGCACGAACACGCCGCTGCCGTAAGTCCGGTCCGACGGCAGCATCAATCCGGCGTCGATGACGATCGCCCGGTCCTGGGACTCCAGCACGATAGAATTGAGCCCGATCTCGCCACAACCACCCAAGGGCAGGATTTTTACGGGAGTTGCCGAGGATACGTCAGACACGGTAAGAAAACCACCCCGCCCCACACGTCAAATCGAAATTATATCGATGTGCAGACGGGCGTGAAAGCGCGGTATGGCGCCGTCTTACATGCCTGTGCGCCAGGCGTACTTGCGTTCGGGCGGGCTTCGGCGTTAGGTTCCGCAAGAGGCGCTCTTTCATGTCAGTGAACAAAGTTATCCTGGTGGGCAATCTCGGGCGCGATCCCGAGGTCCGTTACCTGCCTTCGGGCCAGCCGGTGGCGAATTTTACCCTCGCTACCAACGAGGTCTATACGGATCGTAACGGCGTGCGCCAGGAACGTCCCGAGTGGCACAATGTCGTGGTCTTTGGCAAGCAGGCCGAGCTGTGCAGCAAGTATCTGAAAAAGGGACGCCAGGTTTACCTGGAAGGACGCATTACGACGCGCCAATATGAGGCCAAAGACGGCAGCGGAAAGCGGTCGCGCACTGAGATAGTTGCCCAGCGCGTGCAGTTCCTTGGGGGCCGGCCCGGAGCTGGCGCCCCCGAAGAACCCGCGGATCTCGGCGGCGACGCCGAGGCGGCCGTGCCACCGGTCGAAGACGA
>JAJYVB010000205.1 GCA_021792265.1 Deltaproteobacteria bacterium
ATTATGGACCGCGCCGAAATGCGAGCTTTTCGAAGTGCCGCCGCATGCGAACTCGTGAAGATTGAGCTTGCCGAGCAGAATCGCGCCTGCCTCGCGAAGCCTCGTCCACACGGTGGCATCGAAGTCGGGCACGAACTCAGACAGGATCTTCGACCCGGCCGTGGTGCGAATCCCCTTGGTGTACATGAGATCTTTGAGCGCGATCGGGACACCGTGAAACGGGCCGCGCCAGCGCCCGGCCGCGATTTCGCGCTCGGCGGCGCGCGCCTGCTCGAGCGCTGACTCTGCAGTGACCGTGACGTAGGCGTTAAGCTTTGGTTCGGTCGCCTTGATCCGGTCGAGGTAGGCTCGTGTCACCTCGACGGGCGAAAGCTCGCGGCTACGCAACTTTGCGCCGAGCGCCGCGACGTCCAAAGCCAGTAGTTCGCTTGCGGTTGTCATCGAATACTCCCGGCTCGATTCACCTGGTTTTCAAATCGCCGGCTCCGGCATCGGACCTCGCGCCGCCTCGAAGGCGTGCCCCAGGCTAAGCACCGAAGCCTCGTCAAAGGCGCGGCCGATGATCTGAATCGACAACGGCAGGCCCGCCGGGGTGACTCCGCTGGGGACGGCGAGGGCGGGATGGCCGGTTGCGTCAAACGGTGCGGTCAGTGGTACGAGCTTTTTGACCACGGGCGCGCGGCTGCCGTCCGGAGCCGCGACGGTTTCCTGGCCGATTTCCGGCGCCGCGATTGCCGTGGTTGGCGCGACGAGGGCGCTGCGTCCGTCAAGCGCCCGCTCGACCTCGCGTGCGATCGCCGCGCGTGCCTTGCATGCCCGGATGTACGCCAGCGCCGGGATCGTCATCGCGCCTTCGAGCAAACGCCGGGTCGCTTGACCGTAGCGGTCCTGGCGCTCGCCGAGCCAGCCGCCGTGGTAATCGAGTCCTTCCGCGCGTGCGATCACGAACGTGGCCGCGAGTCCCAGGTGAAGCGCGGGCACCGACACCGGCTCGATCCGGGCGCCCAGTCCCGCGAGGATCGCGATCGCGCGGTCGAAGCCGGCGGCGATGTCAGCGTCAACCCAGTCGGTCAACTCGCGCAGCACGCCCACACGAATCCCGCGCAGATTCGCATCGAGCCCGGCCGTGAAGTCGGGCACCGGCCGGTGGCTCGAAGTGGCATCGTTGGGGTCGTGCCCTGCAATAACGTTGAGCATCAGCGCGGCATCGCGCACGCTGCGGGTGATGGGCCCCACGTGGTCGAGACTGTAGCCATCGGCGATGACGCCGAAGCGGCTGACGCGGCCGTAGGTCGGCTTCAGACCGACGCATCCGCAAAGCGCTGCGGGCAGGCGGATGGAACCGAGCGTATCGGTGCCAAGCGTCGCGAGCGCGCTCTTGGCGACGACCGCTGCTGCGGAACCACCGCTCGAGCCGCCCGGGATACGCCGCGTATCGTAAGGATTGTGCACGGTTCCGTAATGGGGGTTGTCGGAGGTGCCGCCCATCGCAAACTCGTGCATGTTAAGCTTGCCGAGCAGCACCGCTCCGGCGGCCTTAAGCCTCGCCCACGCCGTAGCGTCGAAGTCCGGGACGAAATCGTCGAGCACTTTCGAGCCGCCGGTGGTGCGGATTCCCTTGGTATAGAGCAGGTCTTTGAGCGCTACCGGAACGCCGTGAAACGGGCCGCGCCAGCGTCCGGCCGCGATTTCGCGCTCGGCGGCACGCGCCTGCTCGAGCGCCGTTTCTGCGGTGACCGTGATGTAGGCGTTCAGGCGCGGTTCGGTCGCCTCGATCCGGGCGAGGTACGCCTGTGCGACCTCGACGGGCGAAAGCTCCCGGGCGCGCAGCCTTTGCCCGAGGGCCGTTGCGTCAAGCGCGAGGATTTTCTCGTCGGCTCGCATCAGCGCTTTCGTCGGTGCCTGGCATGCCTTGTCGGCCGCCCGTGAACGCCACCGGCATCCGCCGGCTACGCGACAACGGTGCTAACCCTTGGTCTTCATCAAGCGCTCGGCCTCGGCTAGCAGCACCTCGTAGCTGAAGGGCGGTTCGACGCCTTCGAGGCCGAGTTCGTCGAGCGAGCGCGCGTCAGCGAGCATCGCCGCCGCGCTCTGCGCGAGCGCCTCGGCGGCGGCATCGTCGAGTTCGTAGCCGTGGAGTGCGCGGGCGATGGTCTTCACGGTTTGTGCATCGAGCGACGGCATCTTTAACTCCTTTTTTCCAGCGAACCCCGGAAAACCTTCTTCTAACAAAGTCCGGCAAAAGCTTTGAGAGCCTGCCTGAACGAATGAGCGTAATCGCCCCGCACCGCGTGCGGTACGAGTACCGGCAGTTCGGCTCCGAAGCGCCGATACTCGGCGATTCGCTTGGCGCATCGATTGGCCGGACCGATTAGCGCAACGGCGTCGAGCAGGCGCGGCGTCAAGGCCGCCTCGGCCGCCGCGCGGTCGCCTTGAGACGTCGCCTGCGCGAAGGCCGACGCCTCGGCGGCGAAACCGTCGCGCGCCAGAGATCGATTGTAGAAAGGGAGGCTCGCGTAAAAGTAGAGCGCCTGGCGAGCGACCTCGTAGGCACGCTCGATCTGCTCATCGAGAAAGAGCGGCAGCCCCATCGTGACTGTGACACGCGCGGGATCGCGTCCGGCCGAAACCGCCGCTTCGCGGGCGGCGTCGGCCAACGCTCGCATCCGGGCGGGAGTGCACATGTATAGCATCAGGCCGCCGGCAATCTCACCCGCAAGGCGCGCCGTTTCCTTGGACAGTGCGGCAATATAGATCGGCACCGGCTTGGGCGGCGTGCGCATACGATAGGGAAGCCCCGCAAACTCTCCGGTTTCGAGCAGGCGGCGGACGGTGGAGGCGTAGCCGCGCAGGTGCTGGCGCGCATTGTCCACGGCGATTCCCATCGCGCCAAGCATCGT
This sequence comes from Deltaproteobacteria bacterium, assembly GCA_021792265.1. Classification (GTDB taxonomy): domain Bacteria; phylum Desulfobacterota; class Binatia; order Binatales; family Binataceae; genus JAJYVB01. The sequence continues at coordinate 2,901 of JAJYVB010000205.1, forward strand.
GCGATGGCCCGCGCCGAGGCCCAGCAGAAAGCGGCCGTCAGACTCTTCCTGGAGCATCGCCGCGCCCGCGGCGCATACCAGCGGCGCGCGCAGGTAGACGTTGGCGATCCGGGAGCCGACCGTAACCCGGCTGGTCGCGCGGACAACGGCGTGGCAGCAGAGCATCACGTCGTTGTTCGCCTCGGGCACGAGGACGGCACTGAAGCCGGCGTCCTCGGCCTCGCGGGCAAGACGCGTAAACTCGGTCCAGGATGGGCGCGAGAAAGTCGAGAGGGAAACTGCGAGTCCCGCCATCGTTGATCGCCTGCGCAGGGTTCGCAGGTGATCCGGCCTGACGTGCCCCGCGCAATTCGGATTCGGGCCGGTATGCTAGTACAGCCGCCGGCGAAAGCAAGGCCGACGGTAGACGGGGCGGCACGCGTATACCGTCACGAGTTTAGGAGACCTGGGGTTTCGACTAACTGGTGAACCTCTTTTGAAACGCTGAAAACAGCGCCGATGATCTCGCCAAGCGCCGTTTTGTCGAGGTGTCGGATCGCCAACTGCGCGGAAACCCCGACCCAGTTTTGCGCTGGGTTTTCCAGGATGCCGACTTTTGCGAAGCCGGAAAAATAATTGACCCCCAAGAGCTTTGCGAGCAGCTCCCTTTGTGGTTGCTTCTGCAACGGTACCCAATGATAGGCCGAAACGTTGGAAGCGGAGAGCGAGATGCGAATTTCAACTGGGGGGTCGCCTTTAAACGGCGCTAACTTCCATACGGGTTGGCCCTGCGCGTCGTGCTCGAAGCTAAACCACAGGCCAAGCTCCACTAGTGTCGTGGTTACTTTGGAGGCCTGCTCTGTCGGCACGTCGCTCACGCCGCAGCCTTTGGAAGGTCGTTGAAAATCTTTGGAAGGGTGCGTCTCGGGGTAGGCTGGTCGCGCGGAACTTCTACCGACCTGATCGACTCAGGTACCTCCTGCTGCTCATTTACGTCCTGAGTCTCCGTGGGCGGCTTGAGTTGTTCCATTTTGCCGGGCGTGGCCAACCGCGGCGGGGCGAGAGCTCCCACGTTAGAAGGTGGAGGAGTCAGAGCAAACGCTTGCTCGCGATCCGGTTCAGCGGCTGGCGGGGCCGGGAATCTGGCGCGCTGCGCCCGGCCGTCCAGTGAAGCTGCGGCCCGCTTCATTGCTTCGCGCACCTCCGAATCTTGCTCAACGAGAGAGATCAACTCGAGGTCCTCGCGAGCTTCCCCACGGCGTATTGCCGCAAGGGCCGCGGCCGCACAGATCCGGACCGTGCGGCTGCTGTCAGTTAACGCGGAAACGAGCGCGTTCATGGCGCGCTCAAAACGCATGTGCCCCAGGGCGAAAGCACACGTGTCTCGAACCGCTTCCGGCTGGGTGTAATCCTCGAAGAGTGCCAACAGGTCATCTCCCGCCGACGGATCGCCTATCCTGCCCAAGGCCTCAGCCGCGGCCTCCCTCATGCGCGCGTCGGCAGCGGAAAGCCGCGCTCTTAGCGATGGGACGGCTTCCTTGCATTTACGCCGCCCCAGCTCCGACGCAATGGGACCCTGAAGCTCCGGATCGGCAGTTTGGAATTTCCATAGCAGTTCAGCATCGCTCGACGAGCGAAGCAGATCACGCAGTGACTTAGGCTTTCTCATCGAAAATGCTCCGGATGGACCGAACCGTGATGTCTTTCACCTTGCGCTGTAATGTTCGAATAGGTGCCGTCCGTGTGCTGGACGTTCCAATGCTCGCACTGGCCGGGTCCCAGGCCTTTCTCCCATTCCCAAACGTTGTTCTTCGCGTCGCGGAACCCGTCGCCCCGAATGCGGACAGGTTTTTGGCTCGGAGGCACGTATTTGAAACTGCCCCTGTGCATCGGGAGTCGGTCAGCTTGCGGCCCCCGATCAAGAGCTTTCCGAACTCTCCTTTTAGGATCCTTCCGCTCTGCCACCGACAGGTAAGACTAGCTAGCACGCAGATACCCGTAAATCTGACAGAACGCAAGGCACCATGCCAACCACCCTATTACATCACTTCCGCTTTGCCGAAGGTCGCGTTTCTGCAGATCCGCCGCATTCAGCGCGACAGGAAAACCGGGCAGGGTGAGTTTCGGAGCACGTATTCGGTCGTCGAGCCCAGGACCATCTCGACGATGCGGCTGTGGCCGTACGCCCCGATAAAGAGCAGGTCGCAGTCGTGCGCTTTCAGGTACCCGACGATCGCCTCGTGGGCGTGTCCGGGAAGAAGCTCGAAACTGACGGTGGCCGGATGACCGGCGAAGTAGGAGCGCGCCTCGCCGAGCACCTGCTCGCCGAGCTTGGCGTCGCGCGCCACGGTGACGACGGTGAGCGGTACGCCTAGCGAGGCCGCGAACTCGGCCGCCGCGCCCATCGCCTTCGAGGCGCGCGGGCTGCCGTCGTAGGCGAGGACCGGGCGCGTGACCTCGCGGAAAGGGCCGCATGCGATCAGCACGGGGCGCGGCGAGCGGCGCGTCACGCTCTCGGCGGTCGAGCCCATAAGACCGGTCGAGAAGCGCTCCTCGCGCGCACGATGGCCGATCGCGACCAGGTCGGCCAGTTTGGCCCGTTCGCAAATCTGATTGGGCACCACGCCCACATCGAGAATGGTCTCGACGTGGACTTTCTCGCGGCCTGCGGCCAGGGCGAAGGCTTCGAGCAACGCGCGCCCGCGCTCGCTCATCGCCTCGCGCATGCGCGAGGCGAGGTCGAGGTACGGTTCAAGTCCGAGCGATCCCGAGATATCATGAAAGAAGGGTCCTTCGATCGAGACGATATCGATTACGTGGAGACCCAGGACCGAGGCGTTGAAGCGGCGGGCCAGATAAAAGGCGAACGACTGGGCGGCGCGCGACTGCTCGGAGGTGTCGATACCCACCAGCACCTTTTTGATCATCGGTTTCGCCTCAGCCCTGCCATCCGCGATAACATGGAGCATGCTGGGTTCTCAAGGGGCACACAAGCGTGAAAGGACAAGCCGGTTCGCGGGCGAACGCATTGCTGGAGGAGCTGGTCGAGGTGGCCACGCGCCTGGGCTTCGAGGTCAGGCGCGAAAAACTCCTGCGCGAAGTCGGTTACCGGGCGCGGGGAGGGACCTGCCGGCTGAAGGAGCGCGAGCTTATAATTCTTGACCGCGAACAGGCGCCGGGCGAACAAATCGACGTGGTTATCGAGGCCCTCAGGCGGCGCGACCTCGAGGCGCTTTATCTTTCGCCCGCCGCCCGGCGGCTGCTGTATGC
>JAJYVB010000206.1 GCA_021792265.1 Deltaproteobacteria bacterium
CGGGCACGCGCCGCTGCGATCTGTTGCGGTGTCGCGCCGGGCGGCGTTGCGATCAGGATCTGCCGCAGGCGAAAGCGTTCGCTTTTGACCGTGAAATCTTCCGGGTGGCTCCGATAGTAGTCGGCGACCTGCTTGTCGGAGACCACTATCTTCTGGCGCAGTTCCTGCTGAAGCATCGCCATCTTCTCGAGCTCCAGGCGCGTATGCCGGCGGAAGTCGTCGTAACTGACGCCGCTTTGCTGCAGTCGGGCCCGAAACTGCTTGTCGGTCATGTGGTTCTGGGCCTCGATCGTGGCGATATAATTAGTGACTTGCTCACTGGTAATTTTGTTGGCGAACTTGCGGCTTTCGGCCTCGAGCAATTTCTGAGCAATTAGGCCCTGGATGACCTCTTGAGTTGCGCGTGCGGCGCCGGGGTCACCAGGCGGCGGCATCGGCGCGCCGGTTGCGGCGCTGAACGCCTTGACGTCGTAGGCCGTTATGGGCTGGCCGTCGACGCTGGCTACCACGCGATCCAGCACCTGCGCGTTTGCACGTCTTGCGGCAGCTCCCACTACGATGAGCGCTCCTCCGAGCGCAATTGCAAGGGCGCCTGCAGTAACCCTTGGCCTCATCGTGAATAACTACCTCGCTTTCAGTTGAGCAATTCGCCGGTCAAACCGGCCGTTTGCCCCTCCAAGGTTTCACACGAGCGCAGCGCCTGCAAGATTCCGCCGAGCCAGTCAAACATTTGGGCAGGTTCAACGCCGCCCGTTAGTTTGACGACCACCTGGCAGGGAGGTGCGAGCCGCATCAGGCGGCGGTTGCGGCCGACGAGCGCCGCCAACCTGCCCGGATCCACCGGAGCGTCAGGATGAAAGCGGATTTCGATCTCGTCGCCGCCCTTGCGAATCGCTCCCACGACCATCATCTCGCGCATGAGGCGGCGCAGGTTCATCACCGCGATCAGATTTTCCACCAGCGGCGGCACGGGTCCGAACCGGTCGCACATCTCGTCGCGCAGCTCCGCAAGCTCGGCCGCACTCTCGGCTCGTGCCAGGCGCCGATAGAGCGCCAGACGGTCGGTTTCGTCAGGCACCAGTTCTTCGGGTATGTAGGCGGGAATCTCAAGCTTCAGTTCAGGTTCGAGCGCGGGGCGGTGCGGTTCGCCGCGCAGCTCATGAATCGCCTGTTCAAGCATGTCAGTGTACAGCTCGAAGCCGACCGCCGCGATCTGTCCGGACTGCTCGCGGCCGAGCAGGTTCCCAGCCCCGCGATGCTCGAGGTCGTGCATTGCGAGCTTGAAACCTATTCCGCTGTCGGACTCGACCAGTTCGCGCAGCGCCTCGATGCGCCGTTTGGCGTCGCGAGTGATGATGTGCTCGCCGGGTACGAGCAGGTATGCGTAGGCCCGCTGTCGCGACCGGCCGATACGGCCGCGGAGCTGGTAAAGCTGAGCCAGGCCGAAATGGTCGGCGCGATTGATGATCATGGTGTTGGCATTGGCGATGTCCAGGCCGGACTCGATGATGGCCGAGCATACGAGCACGTTCACGCGCTTTTCGACAAAATCGCGCATCACCCGCTCGAGCTCACGCGGCTTCATCTGCCCGTGAGCTACGACGACCCTTGCTTCGGGAACGACCGCGCGCACATGGCGGGCGATAGCGTCGATGTTGTCGACCCGGTTGTGAACGAAGAAAACCTGCCCGCCGCGATTGAGCTCGCGCAGAATTACCTCGCGCAGCAACCCGTCGTCAAAGTGCGCGATGAAGGTGCGAATCACCTGGCGGTCGGGCGGCGGAGTCTGGATGACCGACAGGTCGCGAATACCAAGCATCGCCATGTGCAGCGTGCGCGGGATGGGCGTGGCCGTCAGGGTTAACACATCGACCGTCTTGCGCAGCCGCTTGATTCGTTCCTTATCCTTGACGCCGAAGCGGTGCTCTTCGTCGATGATGAGAAGGCCCAGCCGCTTGAATTCGATGTCGCTCTGGAGCAACCGGTGAGTGCCGATCGCGATATCGACTGTTCCGCGGCGCAAGCCGTCGATAACGGCGCGATTCTCCCTGGCCGTGCGGAAGCGCGATACCATCTCGACTTGCACCGGATAGCCCGCGAAACGCGCACGAAAAGTGTTCCAATGCTGCTCTGCGAGGACCGTCGTGGGTACCAGCAGGGCAACCTGGCGTCCGTCCATCGCCGCGATAAAGGCGGCGCGCAGAGCAACCTCGGTCTTGCCGAAGCCGGCGTCGCCGCATACCAGGCGATCCATGGGGCGCGGCCTCGACATGTCTTCGATCGCGCTGTCGATGGCGGCGGCCTGGTCGGGCGTTTCCTCGAACTCGAACCGCTCGCAGAACTCATGGTAAACAGGTCCGGGATGCGGGAAAGGGTGTCCTTCGTGAACCGCGCGCGCAGCATATACTTCCAGTAGCTCGTTTGCCATCGCTAGCACGGACTCGCGGGTCCTGCGCTTGACCCGCTCCCACGATCCGCTGCCGAGCCGATCCAGCTTCGGCTCCTCGCCCTGACCGCCGACGTAGCGCTGCACGAGGTTGATGCGCTCAACGGGAAGGTACATCGTATCGTTGCCGGCGTACTCGAGGTTCAGGAAGTCGCCCTCGATGCCGGCCACGCGCAGATGTTTTAGGCCGCGATATTTTCCGATCCCATGGTCGAGATGGACCACGAGGTCGCCGGCGTGCAGCTCGTCCAGGTGGAGCAGGGCGCCTTTGGCGAGCGGACGGGAGCGCCGGCGGATACGCGGCTCACCGAAGATGTCCTCCTCGCTATAGACGTACAGGCCGTCTGCTTCCAGCGCGGTACCGGTCGAGATTTCGCCGGTCATGATGGCGGGACGAAAGTCGGGCATGCCCAGCAGAGCCGCGAACCCCGGGCATTCCGTGTTGACCTCGAGATCGTAAGCTTCGAGATGACGTCGCAGGCGCATCACCTGGCTTGGCCCCTCGACAACCATCAGAGCCCGTCCCTGCTTGCGCCGGATCTCGCGGAGCTGCTCCACCAGCGGCTCAAAGAACGAGGCGGTGGTCCGCTCGCCGCGCGATTGCAGTCCTTCCAGCTTGAGGCTTGGATGGGAGCGGATCTCGATCGGGGCTGCCCATCCTTCGCGCGGGGGCAGTATCGTTATCAGCGAGCCCGTTTCGACCGTGCTGAAGCGGTCGAGCGAAGCCTGCAACTCTTCCCCCGTTAGGTACAACTCTTCGCTGCGGGGATAAAAAACGGGTTTGGACTGTGCGGCTTCGGCCTCTGCCGCAAGCCGTTCGGCGAAACCGGAGGCTTCGCCGTAAACGCGCCCGGGTTCGATTAGCCATAGCAACGTGTTTTCGGGAAGATAGCCGAACACCGTCGAAAGGCCGCTGGTGTAAAGATAAGGTGTCAGCAACTCGGCGCCCGGAAAGAGCAGGCCATTGGCAAGTGTTTCATCGAGCTCGGCCACTTCCTTGCGCACCATCCCGATCTCGGCCGCGCGCAGGGCGACGCGTTCGCGCAGCCGCGTCTCTTTGAGCCGCGAGGCGGGCACGTGCCGGACGGGTATGGCGGCCATCTCTGCCAGCGTCTCCACCGAACGTTGCGTAGCCGGGTCGAAGCGCCGCAGCGAGGCGACCACGTCGCCTTCCAGCTCAAGACGAACTGGCGCACTCGAAAGGGTGGTGAAAATGTCGACGATCCCGCCGCGCACGCTGAAATCGCCCACCTCCTCGACCAGCGGTACGCGTTGAAAGCCAAGCAGGTCCAGCGCCTCTACCAGAAGAGCTAGGTCGAGCCGATCGCCGACCCCGATTTTGAGGACCGAGCGATCGAATTCGGCGCGCGGCGTCACCCGCATCGCCAGCGCGTCAACCGAGGTCACCACCAGCGGCGCGCTGAGCCGTAGCAGGGCGTAAAGCGCTTCGTGAATCGCGGCCTGGCGATCGACGGACGGTGACAGGTGCGCAAAAGGCTTAAGTTCCCATGAGGGCAAAAGGCGGACCCGCCGGATTGCGCCGTCTCGGTCGTCGCCTTCGTCAAGAAAAAAACTCACCTCGCGGGCGAGCGTCTCTGCCTCGGCTGCAAGCGGCGTCACGGCCAGTATGGGCCGTTCAAGGTGAAGCACGGCCTCGCGCAACAGCAACGCCCCGGCCGCGCCCTTCAGTCCAAGAATGGGGAAGCGCCGGGACTGCGGCGCCGCGAGCCGTGCCTCCAGTTCTTCGACCGCTTCTCTAAGGCTTCGCTCCAACGATTAACCTTCCCCAGCCGAGCATCAATGCGGGACGACGGCTCAAATAAAAAATATTAGCAGAACTTTGAAGATGGTAAGTGCGGCGCTGGCAGCGTCAGACGCGAGGCAGATGGCGTTTCCGCCCGCATGCCGGTTTGCGCTTAGTGCGGCGTATCTGCTTGACAGGTTGTTGAGAAACTGGAGATTCGGACGAGTCGGAGGAATTGGCGTTCAGGGCCCGTGTGAAAAACCGCCCCCCTATCTTCAGCTCTCTCCCTGCGGGGGAGATTACAGTAAGCGAGTCGGCTTGGTGAAAAGGGTCTTTCACTAAGCTGCTAAGGCACGAGTCCTTCGCGGGCGGCGCTGGCGCTGCCGTTAGCACCCGCTCGCGGCGCGGCCAGCTTCAGCGGGATCTTTAACGTCCGGTAAGCGCCGTGCGGTAGTTGCCGGACAACCGTCAAGTAGACGACTTCGCCCGGCTCCACACGCATCAAGCGCCCGCGAAACTCGTCCAGCGTGGTCACCCGGTGGTCGTCAACCGCCACGATTAGATCGCCGCTGCGGCCGAGCTGGCCGGCTTTCTCAAGCAGGGGGTCAACAACCAGCGCTACCGGGCCGAGCAAACTGCTGGCCGTGTCTCCCGTGGCTCCGACGGTGCTTTTGGGCTGAGGCGCCCGGAGGCCAGCGCGCTGTGCAGGACTACCCGGGTCAACTCCGAGAACCTCGAGACCAAAAGTCACCTGGCCAAGGTAGCGGACTTCGGCGGCCTGCAGAGAGAGGCCCGCGTACGGAATCGGTCCTGAATGCACCAACATATCCGGGGGCTCGCCCGGCGACGGGAGCGGGTTCGCAAACATGGGCTCAGCGTTTCGTGGTGGCGCTGCTGGCGTAACAGCGGAGTTCGACGGTGCGGAGACGAAGTTGCTGATACGAGGGGCAATCTCCAGCGTGCGATCCGATTCGCTCGACTCATCTGTGCCCGCTGCTGGCGCCTGAGATCGGCCGAAGTTGCCGCCTGGGACCTGCGGCGGGTAGCTGGCGGCGGTCTGCGCCCGGCAAAACGGTGTCGGCAGCAGCGCTGTCGTCAATGCCAGCGCCGCAATGACAAATCCAGCGAACGCGTGGCGATGATTGGCAGGAGCTGTCATAGGTTCAATGCACGCCGCAGGCACTTTCGGCAATCCGGTACAAATCATAGAGGCTTAAAGGCCGAAGCCTCAAGCCCGAACGCCTGATGGAGATTGGTTTTCCGGAGGCGCGGCAGGATAGACGATGCGTTTTGAGTCGATCACTACCGCGAAATCAGTGAGTTTGTGCTCGACGGTCCCGCCATTTGGTATGATATGGAGCACCCGATAGCCGCCCGCGAGCAAATAATCAGCGACGATCCGCCGATGGCATCGCCACCAGAGTCCCTCTGAGCACATTATAGCGACGTTACTTTGGCTGGCAGCCTCCTCCAGACTTTCGAGTCCCGCGCGAAATGGCTCCGTGAGCGCATAATCGGCGTACGAGCGAAAGGCCGGATGCTCCCAAGCCTGGTTGGGCGAGTCAGGGCCCAGGTTGCGCCTACGGCCCCCAAGCTCTTGCCACCATCGGTAGACTACGGCCGCATCTTCTAGCGCGGCGCCCAAGGATTCGCGGTTGAAGTGAGGCCATCGCCGCGAACTCGGAAACGAGCGGATATCGGCAAGATAGGTAACGTCATGTTCATGCAGGAGCCCGATGAAGCGCTCGATGGGATGGGTCGAATGGCCGACTGTGTAAATCCTCAGCACGCCAAAATTCCGCGTTGCCCAGCCGGCGGCCATGAGAACGCCGGCATCGCGCGCCTGGTTTCAGACCCCGCAGGCGATAAGCACCGCCCATCCGATTAGCGCCGCGGC
>JAJYVB010000207.1 GCA_021792265.1 Deltaproteobacteria bacterium
GGGGACCGTCGGAACCGTGGTGGTGGACCCGCGAGGACACGCATCCGGGGGGCTCGCCCTCGACCTGGGCGCCCATCTATGGGATGCCCGCCGCCTACCCGCCCAACCAGGAGAAGTCGGCGGGGATCCAATTCGCCAGGTTCATCGCGCCGTTCACGCGGTTGCCGTCGCCATCCGTTTCAGGCGAATCTCCCGGAGAGGGATGGATACCAAAGGGTCCGCGTGGAAACTGGTTCTATCCTCCGACCGGACAGAGCCTAAGCCCCGATCCTAATCACCGTGGGCCCAAGGGGCCCCACTGGGACTTACAGCAGCGCGGGTCAAAACAAAAGTTAAGCCTGAGGATGCTCGAAAACGAATTGCAGTTCTGGCTTGAGGGCCCCGACGTGTGGCTGCCGCTCGAGTCCCTGCCGATGCTTCCATAGTAGGCTGCGTATAATGAAGATTGAGCGAGTGAAAGACGGCCTGCATGCGGAAAGATATATGCGCGGGGAACTGGCAGATGGCACAACCCTGGCGCACCTCGTTTTGGAGCGAACGGCTTTCTCAAAAGGCCGCTTTCGTGTCGCCATACCGAAGAGACTGGACGGGCGCCAGGCTGCGGAGTTCCGGCAAGAGACCTTCCATGTCGACGGTGATGAACCGATAGCCCTGGCGCGGCTGATCAAAGCGTTCATCGGTGCTCCAGGTCACGCCGTAATGATTCAAGACACGCAAGCTTCCCTCTCGGACCCGTGGCTCAGCAGGTGCGAGTACAGAGAGCTAGCGAAGGCGTATGACGGCGAAGTTTATTGGGCTGTCGAAGGCGAAGCGCTGGCCCGGGTCTCGGATGAGGAGATGCTGAGTGTCATAAACTGCGCGAGCTTCTACCCATTTTCGTGTTTCTTCTACATAAGCAGCTCCGGCGGCAGTGAGGAATTTACCGCCTCGGAGCTAGACCGGGTTGCCGAGAGGTTGGTTGGTATTGCCGTTGGCGCGTTTGATGAGCGCTCGTTTCTGATGTGGTGGCGGGACGATCTGGTACCATTTCCGCTGTGAGATCGACCTGCGTCCTGCGTAACCTGTTCCGCCGTGTTTCAAGGTGGTGCTGGAACTGTCCGCGGGAGGTGACGGCGCAATCCCGCTCCTGGACGGCAACGGCTCGACGATCGCGATGGTCGCTAACGCAACCGGCAGCGTCGCCAGCACCTACACCTACGATCCATTCGGCAAGGTGACGATTGGCGGCTCGGGCTACGAGACCGCCTATCAGTATCTGGGCATGGAAAAGGACATGCAGGACAACGCAACCTGGGCCTATTACGGGGGCGGCGCTTGTGGTAATCGGGTTAGATCGGGCCGCTGGCGCACGGATGTTCGGGGGTGCAGCGATGGGCAGGTGGCAGCGCGCGATCCGGCCGGCTATCTGCTAGAATCGGCAGCCAAAGCGTCTGTTCTGCGCTGGATCTGCGCATGAGAATCGTCAATACCGTGCCGGTGCTGGACGAGAGCAAGTGCATCGGGTGCGTCATCTGCAGCTCCGTATGCCCGACGCTTGCCTGGAGTGTCGACCGCAAGACGAAGCTTGCCGTACTCGACGAGCCGCGATGTTTCGGGTGCGTCAACTGCGAGTCGCGATGCCCGACCTACGCCATCAAGATGGTCGCGCGCCGGGAAGACCGCTTCCTGTACGTGGACCCGAGACTGGTGGATTACGCGGAGGTCGAGGCGCTCTGCCGCAAGGCCCGATTTCATCCGGAGCAGGTCGTTTGCTTCTGCACATCTTCGCGGGCGGAGGAAATCGCGGCGGCGATTCTAACCGGCTCGAGAACTCCGGAGGAGATCTCGGCGCGCACCGGAATCCGCAGCGGCTGCACTATCGAGTGCTCCCAGCCGCTTTTGCGTATGCTTGAGGCCGCAGGCATCCCGCATCGGCCGGCGCTCGGCGGCAAAGGCTGGCAGATCTACGGCCGGGTGCCGACGGCCTGGGAGATTCCCGAATCGGTGAAGAAGAAGTACGCCGACCGCGGTTTTCATTTCGACCAGGATATCGCGCTTATGGAAGAGGTGATCGCAGCGCCCGCCGAGCCGCCGGCGGACGCTTCAGCAGGGCATTCGCCGATCCGCCGGTTGCCGGAGGCTGCTCCCGAAACCTTGGACTTTACTGCGTCGAACGGAACGAGCCCGGCAGGGAGCCGTCAACAATGAAACGAGCGCCTATCCCTCCGCGCGAGCCGCGGGTGTCAAGTTACAGCGTGGATCCGGCCCTGATAAGGAAGCGCGGGGCGCAACTCGACGGGATCTGCTCGCTCGAAATCAGAGACTTGTTTCCCGACCAGCCGGAGGTCATTTACCCCAGCTCGAAGGGTATTGCCGCCGTCAGGGAAGAGACTCTTCGGCAGATGTCGCGGGTGGACCTGTCGCGGATCAAGCCAGGGGATTCGGTGAATGTCCTCGGTTCCCGTCACGGCTTTACGTTGCTGGGCGGCGAGCCTTACGCCGAGATGCTGCGGGCCATCCGCGACGCGGTTACCGAGCGCACTGGCTGCCGGCGTGTCAACCTGCGGATGGGGCAGGGGCTGCGCTATCGCGAAGGTGAGGAATATATCCGCGCCTTCAAACTCGATTCCTGCTTCAGCAACGCAATCGCGATCGCGCCGATCGACAAGGGCATTCCGATCCCGACAGAGATTGGGACGCTCTACGGCATCAGCAAAGCTTACGACGCCGACTGGATTATCCACACGCACAACTCCGACGTCCGCGAGATTCACTTTCATCGGATGGTTGACCGGGCCGTGAAGCCCTTCGGCATGTCTTACGCGCGGCTGGAGACCCGCTCCGGCTACCATCAGAACCTGGGACCGCGCGCAGCCAACTTTATCGCCCGCGCGATCTTCGATTCCGACTTCGTGCAGAGCAAGTACGTATGCAGCGCCTTTCTGATGGTGGCGCCGGCGGGCATTGTCGCGGTGGACTGCGACAACGATCTGTACGCGCTGAATGATCGCGTCGTGGTTGCCGGGATGAAATATTACGGCAAGGTGGTGACCATCCTGGGCTCGATCGACTCCTGCATCGCCATGCTCGACTTTCCCGCGCCGGTCCCTTACGTGTTCGCAGGCGGCCTCATCTACGGCAATTTTCTCGGCGCCGGCCACGACCTCTTCGACATCGAGAAGCCGCTGCCCTCGTATACGTTCTATACCGAGGCCTACTACGGGCGCGGCGAGCGGCATCTGACCAGCCGGATTCCCGGGATCAATCCTGCGCTCAAAATGACTATCCACAACTACGCGATGATCGGCTATCCGAGCGAGTTTTTCGCCGCCAAGGTGCCTACCGTGGTCGTCGGGCGGGAACAGGCCGATCTTTTCAGGCACGATCCTCAGAGCACCGGCTACATGAATCACGCGCTGGTCGCCGACGATCTGGCCACGGCCGCCGAGTTCGCGCGCAGGGTGACTGGTACGGACAAACTCCTCATCTTCGACGGCGCCGCCGGCGGCTTCAACGTAAGCGAGCCGCTCGCCGATTACCTGCTCAAGGTTGCTCCGGAGGTGAGCCGAAAAGTTGACGAGGAGCTGCTGCCGCGATGGCTGCGCCAGCGGGGGATGGAGGCCTCGGTGCTGGCGGCGTGGCGCACGCGGAAATATCCGCAAGCCGCGTAACGCGGCTGCAGCCGTTAACGCTCCAGGGGTAGTGGCCGAGCCGCCGGAAAAGCACTGTTCTCCGTAAAAGCGATGGAGCGGGACATTCGCGACGATATCTTTCGCGGTGTAGCCGGCGACCGTGTTAGCGCGACGGTATCGGTCGAAGCCGACGGCGTACTCTTCGGCCTGGAGGCGGCACGCCGCCACGCGGACGCGCTGGGCCTTAACGTCACGGTGCGGTCGTCGGACGGAAAGCCTGTGCGATGGGGAGACGTCGTGCTCCTTGTCCAGGGCTCTCCCAAAGCCATCGCGCAGGGTGAGGAGGTTTTGGTCGGTGCGATGGCCAAGGCGTCAGGAATTGCTACGGCGTCGGCCGAGGCGGTGCGCCGGGCCGGCAAACGCGTCGAGATTGTGTCCGGCGGCTGGAAGAAGATGCCGCCCGAACTGAAGCCGGTGGTTCGCGATGCCGTCCGGGCCGGTGGTGCGCGTCCTCGAATCACCGACGAGCCGTTCGTTTACCTGGACAAAAACTACTTGCGCCTGCTCGGCGGCATCCGCCCGGCTCTCGAAGCAGCGGCGAATCTCTCAGATCGCGTCCGCGTGATCCAAGTACGCGGCGAGTATCGGACCATAGCCGACGAAGCGGCCGAGGCGGTGGCTGCAGGTGCCGGAATCCTGATGGTTGACACGGGCAATCCCGGCGACCTCGAACGCGTAGCGGTGCGCATGCGCGCGCTCGGGATACGCGATCGGGTGCGGATCGCCTTTGCCGGCAACATCGCACTTGCAGATATCGGCGCTTTGGCCGCACTCGATGTGGATATCCTCGACGTGGGTGCCGCGATTGTTGACGCTCCGATACTGCCGATGCGGTTCGACGTTTTACCGCGAAGCTTCGCGGGCGCGCCCATCGAACTCAACCTGCTGGAGAAAACCGAGCTCTGGATTCGGCCCATCGGGCTGCACGGCGCGAACCTGCAGGATATCGGGCGGGCCGTGGCCGAGGTGCTGGAACTCGCGTCCGACGAAGTCCTGGTTACCGACGTGCGTGACGACGTTCTTACTTTGGACGTTCTGCGCCGTACCGTGATAGCGGAGCAGATCGCCGGGAAGGAGCGCGCACTGCTCGATCGTCTGGCGGCTATCGCTGGCGTTACGGTTACCGGCGAGACCGGCGTCCATTCGGAAGGAGTCCTCGGCGTTATCGCGCTCGATGAGGCTGATGTCGCGCCGATGCTCCAAAGCGGACGGGACCTCGGCGAGCGCATACGCGAGGCTATCGCGCGCCGGGCGATCGTGTTTCCCACAGGAAAAGAACTGCAGCAAGGCGCCATTCGCGACACCAACAGCGAGCTTATTGCCGCCGCTCTTCGTAACCGCGGTTTCCGATGCGCTGTCGGCCCGGTGCTGCCTGATGACGCTGAAACCATCGGCGGCGCCATCCGGCGCGCGATCGGCGACGGCTACGGCCTGGTAATCACGACTGGGGGACTCGGAGCCGAGGACAAGGACCAGACGGCCGAAGGAATCCTGAAGGTTGACTGCGACGCGGCTACACCCTACCTGGCGCACTTTCAGCAAGGCGCGGGCCGCCACGTCAAGGACGGGGTGCGCATCGCCGTGGGGCAGCTCGAAGGCAGCTTGATCGTGGCGCTACCCGGTCCCAACGAAGAAGTGCGCGCCGGCTTGGAAGTTGTGCTGGAGGGGCTGCGAGACGGCCTGGGCAAGACCGAGCTGGCTCAACGACTGGCTGCACGGCTGCGGGAGACGCTGCGGCGCAAGATGGCCGGGCATCAGCATCCGTAGCAAGCGCGCTGCGGTTTTGAACAAGGTCCGCCGCCGCGCTACGTGCGTGGCGGATACTGGCCGCTGCGGCGTCGGATACCCAAGCGCAGCATCAGGTAGCCCAGGAAGCGTTCGAGTTCGGTAATTCCAGCCGCGCGGGCGAGGCCAAGATATACCGCGCCGAAAATCGGGATCACCACGAGCGCGCGAAGGCGCGGGCCGGCTGCCGGAACGATCCATAGTTTGGCCGCGACCGCCGAGGCGGAAGCGACTAGCGCAATCGCCCAGAGCTTCTGTACGAGGCTTCGGCCCGGACCGGTTGGTCCGATTCGCCGCCCAAGGCCCCACCTGAGCAGCGCGAACTCGACCCACCCGGAAATTCCTGCGGAGGCCGTGAGCCCTGCGACACCCCATCGGGGTGCCACCCCCAATAGCGGTGGCAGAACGATCGCACACAGGTAGCCGAGTGCGCCCGTCAGCGTGAAACGGATCGCGGCAAACTTGAGCGGCGTGCGCGTGTCGCCCAGTGCATAGAAAGCCGAAGAGTAGAGCCGCCCGGAGGTGGATGCCAACAGGCCCACCGAGGAGCCGGCCAGCACCGCCCAGACGAAGATCACGTCCGCGTGC
>JAJYVB010000208.1 GCA_021792265.1 Deltaproteobacteria bacterium
GAAAGTCCATCGCAGCCGCAAGGATGGCGGCTGCGGATTCTTCGCTGCGGAGGCCCCTCTCGCTTCGCTCAGGGCGCCGCAGCGGCGGCTCAGAATGACTGATTCAATTTCGTCAATTTATTTGCGGGACACCACGCTAGACGATCCGTTTGCTGCCGTGCTTGAAGCCGCCCTGCTGACCCACGGGCGCCTCGCGTCCGCGGTCGCCGCCCCGGCGCACTCTTCCGCCAGCCGGCGGCCGCGAGCGTTCCACCGGTACAATCTCGACCGAACGCATGAAACCCTCACCCGACGATCGCGTGTTGACCAACGGATCGTCCTTGAGCGCGAGGTGGATCACGCGGCGGTCGCGCGGCGCCATCGGCTCGAGCTTAACCGTCTGATGCTCGCGCTTGGCCTGTTCGCCCATCGCGAGCGCCATCCTCTGGAGCTGGCGGCGGCGGCGTTCACGGTACGACTCGGCGTCGACGATGACCTGGAGCGGTTCCTTTACGCGCCGAGCAAGCAGACGATTGACCAGGTATTCGAGTGCGTCGAGTGTCTGGCCATGGCGGCCGATGAGCAGGCCTGAACCGTCGCTCTTGATATCGATCTCGAAGCTCTCGGCGTCGCTAGGGCCGACCGTCACCTCGCCCGATTCGCCCATCAACTCGAGCATCCGCTTAAGTAAGCCGATCGCTTCACGCGCCTGCTCCTGAACCGCGAGCGTGCGGCGCTCCTCGGGACCGGTCTCGTCGCCCTGACCGCTGTCCTCGCTTGCCCTTTGGGGCTCGGCCTTGGCCGGCGCAGGTAGCGTCTCTTTCGGCCGGGACTGTGGCGCCTTGGGTGCCGGTGCCGCGGCAGCTTCGGTCCGCTCGACTGCGCGCCTTCCGCTTTTCGCGGCAGAACGGCCCTCGGCTTTTTCGGCCCGAGGAGCGCCCGACGAGGGCGCCTGGCGGCGCGGCTTGGGTGCGGGTGGCGGCGCCTGCACCGTACTTCGAGCGGCCTCCGGCTCACGGCGGCGGACTCGGACGCGTGCCTGCCGGGCGCCAAGGCCAAGCACACCCGAGCGCGCCGTTGAAAGAACCTCGATTACTACGTCCTCCTCGGCGGCGCCGAGCTGGCGCAGCGCTTCAGCCACTGCCTCCTCGACGCTCGAGCCGGAAACTTCGATGAAATCGCTGCTTGTCATACGGATACTGGGACCGCCTGTTTGAACTCGCGGTTGAGAATAAACTGCTGGATTATGCCCAGCACATTCGAAGCAAAATAATACAGCGAAAGCCCGGCCGGAAAGTTAACCAGCAGCACTGTGAACATGATCGGCATCAACATCATCATCCGCTGCTGCGTCGGGTCGGGCGCCGCCGGCGACATCCACTGTTGCACGTATGTGCTCAACCCCATCATCAGCACCAGCACCGGAATTCCCCTGCAGCTCATCAGCGGCAGCCGCGGCATCCACGACACCGGGAAGCAGTCGGGCGCCGAGAGGTCGCGAATCCAGAGCGCGAACGGTGCGTGGCGCAGCTCGGCCGTGTTCAGCAGCGCCTCGTAGAGGCCGATAAAAATGGGAAACTGGATGGCCGTCGGCAGGCATCCGCCAAGCGGATTAACGTGGTTACGCTTGTAGAGATCCATCATCTCACGGTTGAGCCGCTCGGTGTCATCCTTGAACTTATCGCGGATACGCTGGACCTGCGGCTGCAACCGCTGCAAACGGATCATCGAGCGCTGGCTCTTGATCGATAACGGCAGCATCAGCAGCCGCAGCAGCACCGTGAACAGGATAATGTCGACACCCCAGTTTGGCGTGAGCCGATGGATGAGCTTGAGTCCCCGCAGGAATGGCAGCGCGAACCATCCGGTCCAGCCGAAGTCGATGGCTCGGCTGAGTTGCGGGTTAACCGCCTCGAGCACGTCAACCTCCTTAGGCCCGAGGTAGAAGGCCGCGCTCAGGCGATCCTGCCCGCTGAACAGCAGGCGCACGTTGGCCTCACCGCCTGCAAAGCCCATCGCGAGCGTTGCGGGAGTCGTTTCGCCAGGCAGCACGGCGGTGAGGAAATAGCGGTCGCCAAACCCCGCGTAGGTGATCTTTCCCTCGACCGGCACTACTCCTTTGCGCAGCGCCTTTTCCATCTCGGTCAGCGCCTTTCCGCCCACAAGCGCCTGCACCTCAGGATAGTCGCGGTAGCCCGGTAATTGCGCCAGAGGCTGGTTGAGCGTCAAGCCGATCCGGCTCGGCTTCGGACCCGCAACCGCTGCGCTAACGTCGAAAACGTAGCTCGAATCGCGGAACGTAAAACTCTTCGTGATGGAAAGACCGTCGGCCGTGCGGCCCGCAAGCGTGAGCGTCGCCGGATGGCCATGGACCGCTTTCAGGTAGTCTGGCGAGCTCGTCCCATAGATTAGCGAGCGATCGTCCCAGCTTTGCCCTGACGCAGTGTCCACCACCAACCCCAGGGGCAGCCGTTCGCCCGGAAGCGCACGCACCATCTGGTAGTACGGACTGTTGGGGGCCGCGGTCTGATGATAACGCTTGAGCTTGAAGCTTTTTAGCCGCCCGCCCGCGGTCGTGAACTGGGCATCGTAGAGGTTGGTTTCCACCTCGACAGTGCGCACGGCAGCCGCAGGAACCGCGGCGCTTGGTAGAGCGCTTGTGGCCGCCCGCGCCGCTGCCTCGGCGCCGGGCCCAGTTTGCGGAGTACCGCCCGGAGAAGCCTTGACCGTGGCGGGCGCCTTGTGCGCAGGCGGCGGGTAGAGACGCTTCAGAACGACTTGCTGGTAAAACAGCAGGAATCCAAACGCCAGCGCGATCGCAAGTATCAGTCTCGAGTCCAAGCTTCGCTTCAGCCCCTCAAGGATTTATCCATGCCCGACCGGGTGCGACGGCACCGGATCGTAGCCAAAACCACCCAGCGGATGGCATCGCAGCAACCGCCGCGAGGCCAGCCGTCCACCGCGTATCAAGCCCCAATGCTCAATCGCCTGGCGCGCGTAAAGGGAGCAACTGGGCTCGAATCGGCACGCCGGTCCCACGATCGGCGAGACCAGTAACCGGTACAAGTCTATAATCGCGATCCCCGTGCGGGCGGAGAAGTGCAGCCGCCTGTGGTGGTCCGAATTTCCGACAGTCCGCGGCCAACGCCTGACGTTCAACTACTCACCTTGCCCGACAGCGCGGCCGCGGCCGCGTCGAGTTCCGCGCGCAAGCTGGCGCCTGAAAGTTGGCCTGCTCCTGCTCGCGCGATCACCACCAAGGCCGTTGCATGCTGAAACCGCTGTCGCATCGTGACTCGGAAATATTCGCGTACGCGCCGACGAAACCGATTACGCACCACTGCATTCCCGATTCGGCGCGAAACCGTTACACCCAGGCGCGTCCTCTCCGGCCGACTGAGCCGCAGCGCGTAGACAGCGAGATGCGCCGTCTGGTAGCGGCGCCCACGGCGTTGAACCTCAAGAAACTCGTGTCGGCGGCGAAGCCGGTCGGCAGCACTAAAACCATGGGGCCGATAGCGGGTCTCGGTTAGCCCGGTTGCTTGGGAGGAATCGCTACGGCCAGCCGTTTTCGTCCCTTCGCCCGGCGTCGCTTGAGTACGCGCCGTCCGCTGGGCGATGCCATCCGGGCGCGAAACCCGTGGGTCCGTGCTCGTCGGCGGTTGTGCGGTTGATAAGTCCTTTTCATCTATTGCTGCGGCCAATCTATAGTTTGATGAAGCGAATTCGCGTTGCGTAATCGGAGAAGCTGATCTACCCGCACGGCCCCAGAGCCCCCATTACGAGGAACTCCATACCCTCCAGCAGATTATGGAAAAAGCTCTTTCGCAGCCTGCTTCCCTCACTTTAGCCTCTCCCGAAGGGAGAAACTACAAGGAGCGAGGCCGGTTTTTCACATGATGTTGAGCGCCAACTTTTCTGAAGCGTCAGAATCCCCGGTTTCTCAACACCCTGCTTGTCAGCCCCTCAATCGAACCACACCCCAACCGCACGGGCAAGAGGGACCAACCGGCGTGTCGCGCCGGCGCCAGCCCCGATGATACGCTGCAGGGCGGCGCGATGTACGAAGCCGACACCATCGTCGCCCAGGCGACACCGCCCGGCAAGGGTGCCGTCGCGATCGTGCGCTTATCGGGGCCACAGGCGCTCGCGATCGGGTACCGGCTATGGCGTCCGCTAAAAAGCCACACCGAACCGCCCAAGCCCCGCCGCCTTATGCTCGGCGAGATCCGCGACCCCGGCTCCGGCCGTCCGCTTGACCGCGCCCTCGCGATCTTCATACCTGGGCCGCGAAGCCTCACTGGTGAAGATGTTGTCGAGTTGCACTGCCATGGCGGGCCATATCTGGTGCGCAGTGTAATCGGCCTGGCTCTCGCGGCTGGCGCCCGGATAGCCGAGCCGGGGGAGTTCAGCCGCCGCGCTTTCCTCAACGGCAGGCTCGACCTCGCGCAAGCCGAGGCAATAGCCGATCTGGTCGAAGCACGCAGCGAAGGGGCGCTCGCGCTGGCGATTGGACAGCTAAACGGCGCGCTTTCCGCTCGCATCGACAGTTTGCGCACGGAATTAATTCAGCTTCGTGCTCATCTCGAGGCGGAGATAGACTTCGCCGACGAAGAAATTGCGCTGCCGTCGCGCCGCGAAATCGCCGGCACCCTTGAGGCGGTCGCGCGCTCCGCCGCAGTGCTCCACGACAGCTTCCAGCGCGGCAGGATCATCCGCGAAGGGGTTCGCGCAACGATAGTCGGCAAGCCCAATGCCGGAAAGTCGAGCCTCTTCAACCTGCTGCTGGGCTCCGAGCGCGCAATCGTCACGGCTGTCCCCGGCACGACGCGCGATACGCTCGAAGAAACGCTGCAGCTCGGCCCGTGGACGCTTTCACTTACCGACACCGCCGGAGTGCGCAAGGCACGCGACGAGGTCGAGCAGCTCGGTGTCGAGAGAACGCGCAGCCATGCCAGCGACGCTCATCTGCTAATCGCCGTGTTCGACACGTCGCGGCCGTTCGAACGCGAGGACGCCGAGGTGATAGACCTGTGCCAAGGCCGGCGCGCCATCGCAACGCTTAACAAAATCGACCTTACGGAGAGGCTTGGCATGGCTGACTTGCGCCAGCGCGGGCTTCAGATCGAGTCGGTGCGGGTTTCCGCGCGGACCGCCGATGGAATCGTCGAGCTGCGCGACGCGCTGGCGTGCGCGGTCAGCGAAATCGCCGAGAAGGGCCCGGCAGGTGAAGACACCGCAATAATTTCCCGCGAGCGCCATCAGGCGGCCCTTGCGCGGACGCTCGAAGCTCTCGGCAAGGCGCGGGAAAGTGTCTTTTCGGGGATGCCGCCGGAGATCGTCGCGGTAGACGTGACTGCGGCAACCGACGCTTTGAGCGAGATAACCGGCGCGGTCAACACTGAGGATATCCTCGACGTAATCTTCCGCGAGTTCTGCATCGGAAAGTAGGGCGCTGTCCTGATTTCGAGTTGACTGAAACTACGGCTTGTGATTCGCTTTTAGTTCGATTAACCGATTTGGGGCGCAGCGTCCGCCTGAACCAAGGGCCCGGTGCGCCGGCGCGGGTCGTGGCGGGTTCGAGCCCCTGGGTGGTCGGTTCGCCGTCGGACCGGGCACACCCGCCAGCCGAAGAGGCGGTGCGCGGGGTCGGGAGTGAAGACCTCGGTCTTTGGATCCCACCCGAGCTTCACCAGCAGCTCGTGGTCCAAGACGTCGCCCAGTCGGTCGGAGAAGGCCGGAGCCGGGCCAACAGTTCGTCTCGTCGCAAGCGCCATCAGGGCTGCTCACCGAAACGCAATGGCCCGAGGCGATCCACCGCGTCGCGCAGGCGATCGGCGTCGGGGTGCAAGTAGGCCTCGGTCGAGCGGATCGATGCGTGACCGAGCAGCTCGCGGACCACGTCGAGCCCCGCCCCACGGGCGAGCAGCTCGCCGGCGGTGGCGTGGCGGAACATGTGGGGCCGCAGGACCCGGGAGAGCCCGGCGCGCCGAGAGGCCTCGGCCATGTGCGCTCGGACGGCGTCCGCGCTCATCGG
>JAJYVB010000209.1 GCA_021792265.1 Deltaproteobacteria bacterium
CAGCCGTAAACCGTTTTTACCGCGGGCATCGCGTTGTCACGATTCTGGCGTCGAACGCCGACGCCGACCGTACATTGCAGGGCATAGCTCCGGCCGACGAACTATGGATCACCGATTTGTCCTGGAATACCGTCGAGACCGGCCAGCGCTTGACCGATCAAGCGCGCCAAGGAACGGCGATCTACTGGATCGACCATCATCGCAGCGCGGTGCGGCGCGCTGAAGCACCCGAGTTCCGGGTTCCGTTCGCACGGCGTATCCTTTCAGAACGCCGCTCGGCTTCACTCCTGGTTTTCGACTTCCTGCGCCGGCGCAGCCCCGGGATTCTTGCGCCCGAAGAGCAGCGCGCGTTCGAGGCGTTCCGCCCTTTCGCGCTTCTCGCCGACGACCATGACCGGTGGATACACCGGATCGCGGAATCGTCCGACTGGGCATTGGCGGTGCAAACGCTGGGCGGCGCAACCGCACTGAGGGAAATTCTGAAGTTGGATCAGCCCAGGATGAGCCGGCGGCTGCGGGCGGCGCTCGACGAAGGGCGAACGGCAATGGCACGCAGCGTCGATCTGGCACGCAACACCTTGGTCGAGCGCCAGCTAAGCGGCGGCCTGCTCCTGCGCACCGCGTGCTGTTTCGGGTATAGCAGCGAGGTTGGTGCCGCTCTCTATACAGGTGCAAAAAGCACGGTCGTGGCGCTCTTTGACCTAAGGAGTCAGGGCGTAAGCCTCAGGCGTAGCCCCGACTGCACGGTCGATCTGTCCGCGTTGGCGGTCAGTTTTGGCGGCGGAGGGCATGCCGCCGCCGCGGGCTTCTCGATGGCCGAGCTCGAGCGCCTTACGGCCGAACGCCTGGCCGACGCTCTCAGCGAGAGGCTGAACGGCCAGTACGAGGCAAATCGGCCGTAGACTGCCTCTCGCCGCCCGTTGCACAAGCATCCGCAGGAGCCGATTCTTTTCCAATGAGCACAGCGCGCAGGCAACCCGTCTTCAAGCTGGGCGTGGTCGATCTTGGCATCGAAACCGCGGTCCTGCCCGGTGGCGCCAGCCTCCAGCTCGCCGTCATCCGCCATCCGGGCGCCAGTGCGGTAGTCGCGGTTGACGGCGAGAGCAGGGTCGTGATGCTTCGCCAGTATCGCCATGCGATCGGCGGCTATTTGTGGGAGATTCCGGCCGGATGCCGCAATGCGGGCGAGGACGGCAGAAGATGCGCGGAACGCGAGCTGCTCGAAGAAACCGGGCTTAAGGCCAAACAATGGGACCGCATTGGAGCGATCGTAACGATCCCGAGTTTCTGCGATGAACGAATCGAGATTTTCCTCGCCCGAGACCTGACCGTATCGAAACCAGCGCCCGATGATGATGAGATTATCGTCGTGGAGTGGATGGACTTCGACCAAGCGCTGCGAATGCTTAGCGAAGGGGAGATACAGGACGCCAAGACCATCGCCGCGCTTCACCTCGCAACTCCGATGTTGCAGAGGCCGGCAGGTTGAGCTGACTCTTCAGCTTACGCTAGCCAGCGCTTCGACTGCTCTTGCTTCGGCCTGCAGCCGTTGCCCAAACGTCCGTGAGAAAGCCGGCTACTCGATAGTTAGCTCGTTTGGGAAAAGGAAGGTCGTGCTCGCGTCGTCAAACTGAACCAGAAACATCGTCCGGCCCAGATTCGATACTTCACGCAAAATAATCGGCCTTTCGCTGAACCGCACACGACCCTGCCGGTCACGGACGGGGCGCAGCAGCTTACAGCGCTTCCCAACAATCGCGGCTTCAGTATTTTGTTCGATCATGAATCCGGTCGCCTTTCCGCAGTCGCTCTCTTTCCTACCCACCACTGCCACCACCCATCGTTGAGCATCAGCAAAATACGCGCCAGGATTGAAGATGTCTTGTTGAGGTATGCTGAATATCTGAAGGGGAAGACCTAATGACCTCCAATCAGCAATGTTTGTGAACATGCCGCCAGCTCGCGGATTGCGACGCTCAGCGTTTGATTCTTCAGGTTTCCATATATTTTGACGAAGGTTCCTGGCGAAAATTCGGCCAACCTGTCGACCGGTCCACGGTAGGGGGCGGGCTTTGGCAGCGATGCCATCGCCGCCAAGCCTAAAGGCCGACCTCGGGTACGGCGAATCCAGTCCCAATCGTGCGGCATTATCTGCATCATGCCGAATCGATCGGCATACGGCCCGCAAACCGTGCAACTAACTGACTCTAAAGGAAGCAAAACCCTCCGTCCTTCCGAATCATTGCGGACATTATTGCCACTTTGCTTATGGTAAAATCAAGAGTAAAAAGCAATCGTTCGCATCTTACTGGCCTCTAAAGACGCGCTAAGAGAAGTGGGGATTCTTGCCTTGACTTAGGGTCTCGACTGCAACGCTATTGGCGCGGTTAGTGTACCCTTGGCGACGTTTTGGGGTGTCACTTGGAAAGCCTAAGGGATGGCTCCGGGTCAAGCTGTGCAATTCCTTGGCAGTGTGGGAGGATGTCCCCGCGTCTGGACCTGAGATCGGGCCGGTCCGTCTAACCGCGGGGTCACCGCCAAAACGACACCCTGTCGAATCGTCAAGAAATCCTTGGGAAGGCTACCGAGCTATGCGAATCAAAAAGCTCGCGACAGTATTGCTGATCGCTGCAGTGCTGACGTTTCAGGGAGGGACCACTCAAGCGCTAGGCGGCCTGCGGCATATCGAAGTGTCGAAGATGGTCGATCTAACCTACACGTTCGATTCCACGACCATCTACTGGCCTACGGAAACGTCATTTGTGCATACGTTCGAGCACTTCGGTCCTACGCCCAAGGGTTTCTTCTACGCTTCCGCCAAGTACGCGGCACCCGAACATGGCGGTACGCACATGGATGCTCCGCTACACTTCAATCGCCACGGACTGACCGCCGATCAACTTCCGCTGGCAGATTTCGTTGGACCGGCCGCGGTTATCGATTTTTCGCAACGCGCGGCCAAGAATCCCGACGCGACGCTGACTCTGGACGACATCCATCGCTACGAAGCGCGCTATGGCCGGATCCCTACCGGGGCCATAGTAGTCGCGCGCTCGGGATGGGGCCGCTTTTGGCCGGACAAGAAGCGATACCTCGGGACGGATAAATTCGGCGACGTGGCTCACCTTCACTTCCCCGGTTACTCGCCTCAGGCGGTGCGCTTCCTCCTCAACCGTCGCGACGTTAAAGCGATCGCAATCGACACGGCCAGCATGGATCCGGGAAACTCCAAGGACTTTCCGGTTCATCAGCTCTGGCTCGGCGCCAACAAACCTGGCTTCGAGAATGTAGCCAATGCCGGCGAGCTTCCACCCAAGGGGGCGATTATCTTTTGCATCCCGATGAAGATTGGCAAGGGCACAGGGGGCCCGGCACGAATCTTTGCCGTGCTTCCGTAAAGCTTGCGACGTGTCGTGACGCAGCCGAGGCCGCCAGCAGAGGTATGGTTCGCAATACGCGAGAAGCGGCCGAGGTGCGATCGATCGCATAGGCATGAAACCTGCTTGAAATGGAAATGCGAGACCCTTTAGAGGGGGTTGTGAAACGCTAGCTTTTCGCATGCTGGAAAGGGAGCACGCGAAACACCAAAGCGAAAAGGCCTTACAGGGTTATTGAGTCGGCCCCGGTTGGCATAGCCTCCGGTCGCAGCGGGAGCGCTTGGGAGTCTCAGCAGCCGGTAGGAAAAAATGATAAATTACATGGTGAGCAGCATCGGCGGGAAATCATTAGGAGGACTGGTCAGATGCGAAAAGCTCATTGGCTCGTAATAACGCTGGCTTTGATCGCTGTGGTTGCGTCCGTGGGATGCAGTGGGCAGCCGCTTTCGACGCGTGAGAAGGGAACGCTGGGAGGTGCAGGAATTGGCGCTGCGACAGGTGCTATAATTGGCGCTGCAGTGGGAAGTCCCGGAGCGGGGGCGGCGATCGGCGGGGCGCTTGGCGGCGTGAGCGGCTTTGCGCTTGGTAATGTAATGCAGACCCAAGAGACGCAGCAGCAGCAGACTCAGTCGCAGTTGCAGGAGCAGCAGCGCGAAATCGAGAGTCAGCGGCGCCAGCTTCAGCAACTGGGGCAGCAGAACGAAACGGAGTAAAAGCGGCGAGTACGCCTGCGGCGCGCCGCCTAAGGAGGGAAAACGATGAAGGGGAAGTTCTTGGCTCTTGGCGCATTAGCGCTGGCCGGAGCGTTGCTTGCGGCAGGATGCTCGGGACAGCCGCTGACGACTCGTGAGGAGGGCACGCTCGGTGGCGCAGGACTGGGGGCAGCTACGGGTGCGATAATCGGTGCAGCCGTTGGTGCGCCGGGTGTCGGCGCGGCGATCGGCGGCGCGATTGGCGGTGTCGGCGGTTTCGCTGTTGGCAACGAGATGCAGAACCAGGAAACGGCAAATACTCAGACCCAGAATCAGATTCAGCAGCAACAGCAGGAAATCGAGCAGCAGCGCCAGCAGATTCAGCAGATGCAGCAGCAGAACGAAACCGAGTGAATTACGGACCGGCTGAGGCCGGCCTGCAGATTCGACATGGTTTCATTCCAGCAGCCCGGGCGTGATCGGAGCTTGCAAACATCACGAAGTGCGAGTTCCGGCCACGCCGGGCGGCGCTGCATTCCGGGCGGCAGAAGATGCGGGTCTGACGATGGCCCCATAGCGGCGATCGGATCGCCCGTTGCTGCGCGTCCACCGAAAAACCTTCGGCCCGCAGCAATTTAATCTTCATTTCCACTCCCCCGCCGTATTCACCGACCGCGCCTCCTGCGCGCACCACGCGATGGCAGGGCAGGTAGACGGGCAGCGGGTTGGTCGCCATGACGTTGCCAACAGCCCGCGCCCCACTCCGTACGCCGACACTCTCAGCCAGTGCTTCGTAAGTAAGCACGGCGCCAGCCGGCACCTTGGCTAGCGATTTTAGTACGCGGCGCTGAAACGGGTTTTTTACCAGGGCAAAATCGACCCCGCTTACGAGCGCCTCGAGATCGCCCTCGAGGTGGTGGCGAATTTCTTGCGCTACTCGCGCCGCCTGGACTTCGTCCTTGGCCAGATCGAAGCTTTCCCGCAAAAGGTCGATAGCCCGCTCGCTATTGCCCGACTCAACGAAATGGACGAGTGCGACGCCGGCGCCGCTCACCGCTATCAGGAGCTTGCCGAGCGGCGAATCGCATAGTCCGACAGCCGCCTTGGGGCGCTTAAGCGCCCTAAGCTTTTTTTCCATGCGCCGATGGGCAATCGCGAGCAGCTCGTCAATTGCACCTTCGTCGGCCTGCACCAACTGACGCGCCGCCTCGCGATTCATCCCGTCACCTCCGATAGCTTAAGCTTCTTCATCGCTTCGTAAACCCTCGCGCGGGCGCTCTGCTCCGAGCATCCGAGCGCCCGGCCGATCTCCGGGTAGCCAAGGCCGTTGAGCTTGCGCATAACGAGCGCCGCACGCTGGCCGTTAGGAAGGTTCCGTATCGCCTGGCGCAGTGCCACCAGCGGCTCGGCCAGACCCGGCGCGCCGTCCGCACTCGACAGACGCGACGGCGCCTCAGCGTCTTGCCCGCCCCTCCTGTCCGGTACGAACGCGACAGCCCCTGAAGCCGCGACGACCCGGCCCTCGCGCCATCGCGCACGCCTGTGGTTACGGCAGAGGTTTACGGCAATGCGGTAGAGCCAGGCCCTCACATCGCCGAAACTTCGCAACCTGGGATAGGCGCGGTAGGCCCGCAGCCAGGTTTCCTGGAACAGGTCGAGCGCGTCTTCGTGGCTGGCGGCCGTGCGCATCAGAAAGCGCATGATTTCGCGCTCGTGAAGACGCATCGTCTCTTCGAACGCTGGCGCAAGCACAAGTCGAGGCTTTGTAGAAGCCATCGATAGCTTATAACCCCGAAACGCCCGTGCGCGTGAGATGCGCCCTCGACTGTAAACGGCGGTCGGACAGCCGGCAAACCGTCCGCACCTGGTTCAGCTTCGCGAATTAAG
>JAJYVB010000210.1 GCA_021792265.1 Deltaproteobacteria bacterium
GACGATCAGGCGATTCGCCTGGTACTGCGCCATCGGCTCGAGGCCGAGGGCTACGTGGTTGATGAGGCAGCCGACGGAGCAAGCGCGCTTCAGGCATTGCGCAGCGGCCAATTCGACGTCGCGGTCGTGGACATAATAATGCCCGGACGCGACGGGCTTGACGTCCTGTCAACTGCCCACGCGGAGGCTTTACGCACTCAGCTCGTGGTGATTACGGCCGTTGGCACCATGAGCAATGCCATCGAGGCGATGAAGCGTGGCGCCTTTGACTACCTGACCAAACCGTTCGACAACCTCGACGTGGTCGTGAACGCGGTGGGGCGGGCTGGGGAGATGGCGCGAATGGAGCGCGGCGCCGAAGAAGCGGGACACGGCGGCGCGGATGATGCTGGGGCCAACCAAGAACTCATCGGCCGCAGCCCGGCAATGCAGCAACTGTACAAGCTCATCGGGCGGGTGCTGGACAGCGACGCGACGGTACTGCTGCGCGGAGAAAGCGGGACCGGCAAGGAGTTGGTCGCGCGCGCGATTCACTTCAGGTCGCGGCGCAGCCGCGAGCCTTTCGTGGCGGTCAACTGCTCCGCAATTCCACACGGGCTTCTGGAGAGCGAGCTTTTCGGCCACGAGCGCGGCTCCTTCACGGGGGCGGCCGAACCGCGCGCCGGGAAGTTCGAGCTTGCCGGCCACGGCACGCTCTTTCTAGACGAGGTTGGCGACCTCCCACTCGACCTTCAGCCCAAGCTTTTGCGCGTGCTTCAGGAGCGCGAGTTCGCCCGCGTCGGAGGCAGCGTATCCCGGCCGCTGCAAGCGCGCATTATCGCCGCAACCAACCAGGACCTGGAGGCAGCGGTAGGCGCCGGGCGGTTCCGGGAGGACCTGTATTTTCGCCTGCGCGTGATTCCCATCGAGCTGCCGCCGCTGCGCGCACGGCGCGAGGACATCGGCGAGCTTGCCGATTACTTCGTCGCCAGAAGCCGGGCGCGCGGCAAGTCGCGAGCAGTTTCGCTCAGCCCCGAGGCGCGGCGCAAGCTTGCCGGCTACGACTGGCCCGGCAACGTGCGGGAACTGGAAAACACTGTGCTGCGCGCCGCCCTGCTGGCACCGGCCGGCACGATCCGGGCCGCCGATATCCAGCTACCGAGCGAGCGCGCGCACGAAGCACCATCAACGGTCCAACGTCCCGGCAGGATTGGCGACCTCGTGAGCGAAATCGTCGGTAGCGTCTTCGAGGCGGCGGGCCCGGGCGAACCGCGCGAAGTCTACCGCAACCTGATCTCCGAGGCCGAGCGTTCGTTGATCCAGCGCGTCCTGGAGCGCACCGGCGGAAACCAGGTTCGAGCCGCGCGCATCCTGGGGATCAATCGCAACACGCTGCGCAAGAAAATCCTGGGTCTCGCTATCAAAGCAGCTCAGTAACCTTGAGGGCGGGCCTTCTTGGCGCATGCGCCAAGCATCATGTTTGCGGTTCGGAGCGGACAGCGCAGCGTTTTTTCCGCAGCGACCGCGCCGATTCTTAACGTTGGGATTGAAGAAATCGGGTTGTGCATGTCTATTTTGAAAGCTATGCTTATCGGCATTACCGCTAGCGGGGAGAGCGGCTAATGTTGGTCCAGAGCGGCGCTCGTACGACGAGATACTTTTGCCGCCAGCTACGCTTGTTCTTCTACAAAGGACTTGGTCTGCAACCGAGCCGTCGGAACTTTGCCGTATTCGGAGTGCTATCTGAAATTGGGCTGCTGCGCCGGCACAGAGATCGTTAACCCCACGGGTGCTTGCGGGATTTTGATTAACGAGGCAGGCGCGCGCTCAGTCTCGGTGAGCGCTCCACATCGGCACGCGGGATCGGTCGTCGGATAGTATCCGCAAACGTTTCAATTGCTTTGCGGCGTGAGGGTCGCTTAGGGCGGATCGTCGTTTTTTTTCTTTTTGAGGATGGGCACATGAGGTTCAAAAGGATTCGGGAAAAACAGGGGTCCGAGGAAACAATCGAGGTAAGCGTAGGCGGCAGAGGGTTGCTGGACAACCCGATGGTCAACAAGGGCCTCGGGTTCACCGAATCGGAACGGCGCGAACTAGGACTCGAAGGCCTGCTTCCGCTTCGGGTTCTCTCCCTCGAGGAGGATGCCGCTCTTGCCTATGAAGAATATCAGCAAAAGCGCACCGACCTGGGCCGTTACGTCTTCCTGTCCAGCCTGCAAAACCATAACGAGGCGTTGTTCTGCCGCCTGCTGGTTGATCACCTTGCCGAGCTGATGCCCATTGTCTACACCCCAGTGGTCGGCACGGCAGTCGAACGCTACAGCCACATCTGGCGCAAGCCGCGCGGCGTTTTTCTGACGCCCGAGCAGAGCGGTAGAATCGAGTCAATTCTCAAGTCGGTGCCCAACTGCGAGCAGGTCGAGGCGATAGTCGTCACCGACGCCGAGGCGATCCTGGGGATCGGCGACCAGGGCGCGGGAGGCATGGCGATCTCCGTGGGCAAACTCGCCTTGTACACGGCGTGCGGAGGTATAGCACCAGAGGCAACGCTGCCGGTGATGCTTGATGTCGGTACGGACAACGAGGAACACCTCAAAGATCCGCAGTACCTGGGATGGCGTCATCCGCGTTTGCGCGGCGCAGCCTATGACGATTTCGTTGACGCTTTCGTCACTGCCGCGTCCAATGCTTTCCCCCATGCGCTGATACAGTTCGAGGATTTCGGGACGCTTAACGCGCGCGCGCTACTCGAGCGTTATCGATCGCAGGTCTGCTCGTTCAATGACGACATCCAGGGGACGGGCGCGGTCACACTTGCGGCTCTGATCGCAGCTGCCAGCGTCATCGGATCCAAAGTAAGCGGCATGGACGTGGTGATTTTTGGCGGCGGGAGCGGCGGTACGGGGATCGCCGACCAGATTGTCGCAAAGATGATTGCCGAAGGGCTCTCGGAGGCCGACGCCCGCGCGAAGATCTGGCTGGTAGGCCGCAATGGGCTGATGCTGTCCAACATGGAGGAGCTCAAGTTCCCTTATCGGCGGAAATATTACCAGCCGGAGCAGCGCGTGAAGGGCTGGAAGCTATACGGCGAAGGCCCGATCACGCTCGCTGACGTCGTGCGCAACCTGCGCCCCGCCGCGTTAATCGGGACCTCGGCGATTGCCGGCGCTTTCGGCCGGGAAATCGTCCGCGAGATGGTTTCTTACGCCGAGCGGCCAATCGTTTTTCCGCTCTCCAATCCGACCGCCAAGTCGGAGGCCACACCGAAAGACCTTATCGAATGGAGCGAAGGCCGCGCTCTGATTGCAACCGGAAGCCCGTTCCCCGACGTCGAGCGCGACGGCCGCAGAATTCGCATAAGCCAGTGCAACAACGCGTTCATCTTCCCGGGGGTCGCCCTTGGCGTCCTGGCATCTGGCGCGCGCCGTATCAGCGACGCGATGTTCATGGCTGCCGCTACCGCGCTCGCCCAGTACTCGCCTTCGCGCCTTGACCCCGGAGCGCCGCTTCTGCCGCGCATCGAGGACGTGCGCAAGGTCTCGCGCGCCGTGGCGATCGCCGTCGGCCGCGAGGCTCAGCGCGAGGGTCTTGCCCCGGCAAGCTCGCCGGCAGAGCTCGAACAGGCGGTTGACGCCAAGGTCTGGGAACCGCGTTACGCGCGCGTGACCTTAAAGCGCTAATTTAAGACAAGGACAGGAGCGGGCCTTCGCGCCTTTCGAGCCCGGCCCGGCTGCTTCGGCGGACCCTGGATCTTAGAGGGCCAGGGTCGCGCTCGCGCCGTGCCGCGGTCCAAGCGGAGGCGCCGTCTTTGCCTTTGCCCCCCTGCCTCTGTTAGATTTTTAGCGATTCTGCAACAAAAGCTTTAAAGCGATTTGGGGATCGCCTACTCTCTCCCGAAAGGATTTGGGGTATGCCACAGGCTTTTTTTTCCACTG
This sequence comes from Deltaproteobacteria bacterium, assembly GCA_021792265.1. Taxonomy (GTDB): domain Bacteria; phylum Desulfobacterota; class Binatia; order Binatales; family Binataceae; genus JAJYVB01. Next base: position 3,915 of record JAJYVB010000210.1, read on the forward strand.
ATCGCGGCGAAAGACCAGAGAACAAAGGCTCCGCGCTTGCGCAGTGGATCGCCGAGTGCGCCAAACTCACTCAGCCCGACCGCATCGTATGGTGCGACGGGTCGCAGGAGCAAAAACGGCAACTGACGAGCGAAGCCGTCCGGGCAAAAACCCTTATCCCCTTAAACCCGCAAAAGCGCCCCGGATGCTATCTTCACCGCTCCAATCCCAACGACGTCGCTCGCACCGAAGAACTGACCTTCATCTGTACACCCTCTCGGGATGAGGCTGGTCCGACGAACAACTGGTCGCCGCCCGACGAAACCTATCGCAAGCTAAGCTCGTGGCTGGACGGTTCGATGAAAGGCCGGACCATGTATGTCATCCCTTACCTTATGGGACCGGCAGGTTCGCCTTTTGCCAAAGTCGGCGTGGAACTGACCGACAGTATTTACGTAGCGATTAGCATGCAAATCATGACGAGGGCGGGACACGTCGCGGTCGAAGCTCTCGGAGAAAATGACGATTTCAGCCGCAACCTTCATTGCACGCTCGATCTCGATCCCCAGCGCCGGCTCATATGCCATTTTCCTCAGGACAACACTGTCTGGTCGGTAGGGAGCGGCTACGGCGGCAACGCCCTTTTGAGCAAAAAGTGCTTCGCTCTCAGAATCGCGAGCTGGCTGGGACGCAGTGAGGGATGGCTTGCCGAGCATATGTTGATCCTGGGGGTGCAGAATCCGCAGGGCGAAACCTTTTATGTCGCAGCCGCATTTCCCAGTGCCTGCGGGAAGACGAACCTCGCGATGCTTACGCCGCCGGCGCGGTTCGGCGGATGGCGCGTCTTCACGGTGGGCGAGGACATTGCCTGGCTCAGAATCGGCCCCGACGGTGGCCTGTGGGCTGTCAATCCTGAAGCCGGCTACTTTGGCGTCGCACCGGGCACCAGCGCTCATTCGAATCCGAACGCGATGCGGATGCTCGCGCACGATACCATCTTTACCAACGTCGCAATGACGCCGGAGGGCGACGTATGGTGGGAGGGTATAGGCCAAGAGGCGCCTGAAGGCACTCTCGACTGGCAGGGCCGTCCCTGGAAGCCCAGCTCGGGAGCCAAAGCGGCGCATCCGAACAGCCGCTTCACTACGCCCATGCGCAACAATCCGGTACTTTCGCCTCATGCTGACGATCCGACAGGCGTGCCCATATCGGCAATTATTTTCGGTGGGCGGCGCGCGACCACCGTGCCGCTCGTGCTCGAGGCCGTAGACTGGGTTCACGGCGTCTTCATGGGCGCAACGATGGGCTCCGAGACGACGGCTGCAGCAACCGGCCAGGTCGGAGTGACACGGCGCGACCCGATGGCGATGCTGCCGTTCTGCGGCTACGACATGGGAAGCTACTTCAGCCACTGGCTGAGGACTGGCGGGCGCGTCACGCGTCCGCCGCGCATTTTCATGGTCAACTGGTTTCGGCAGGGACCCGACGGCAAATTTCTATGGCCTGGCTACGGCGAAAACCTGCGCGTGTTGAAATGGATTGTCGATCGCACCATGGGGCGCGTAGGGGCGCGGTCCACGCCTGTTGGCCTCGTGCCGAAGCATGGGGACCTGGATCTTGGCGGCCTGGATCTCACAGCCGACAAGCTCAAAGAGGTGAGCCGGGTCGATCGCGGGGAATGGAAGGCGGAAATAGAATCGCAGGCCGCTTTCATCCGCACCATTGGCGCGACGATGCCGGCGGAACTGGTCGAGACGCACCGCCAACTTGGCGCCGCGATCGAACGCAGTTAACCCTCCTTCAGCGCCGCAGCGGCGCGCGGCTCAATTCGATTTGAACCTGCCAGCATCCGAGATCGAACGGCAAGTAAGCAAGCCGCGGCGGGCCCGTGCAGATAAGGGCCACGGATGCCCTGGTAAGGATGCTAGGGTGGAAAGCCACAATCTATTTTGGTGGCACCGGTGATTACGACCGTTGGCGTTGGCCGCTGCCTATTGAGCCCTGCATAAGATAGTGACA
>JAJYVB010000211.1 GCA_021792265.1 Deltaproteobacteria bacterium
ACCCCCAAAATACATACTATCAACGCCCCTACGATTACCGTGTAGGGATTGCGCAATGAAAAACCAGGCATCGGACCTTATCCAACCCCACGCGCCGCGCCACCGCTTGCAGCAGCAGCGCAGTCCATAAACAGCTCACCCCGCCAGGCAGCGCCTCTTCACGCCAGGCGAGCGCGGACCACTTTGTTTGATTCAGGCCGGAAGGTCGCTGTCGATGGTGGATCGGGAAGGAATCCTGCGGTGCCTGACGATCCAGCACAGCGAGGCATCTATCGGAAACCGCCGCTGGCTGGGCGCGACGGCTTTGCAGACGCCAACCAGGCAGCGGCTCCGGTCGACCAGCGTTATCGTCAGCTCAGCCTGCCCTCGGTCCTGATCGGAAGTCTTGCCCGTCAGGTCAAGGGCGGCCTTGCAAGAGAATCGCTGGTGAACCTCGCCTGGCTTGTAAAAACTATGGAGATGGCCCGTGCGGAGCGCGGGAACAAGCAGACTGATAAGGATAGCGGCAAAAATCGCCTGCGAGCATCGTACAACGAAGCTCACGCGGGCGGGCGAGCGCTTGGCCCTCATCTTCCCCTTTTCGCCGTTCCTTTCACGTCCGATACTGCCCCTATAAATAAAGGACCCGAATTGGCCCCGGAGTCAACACCCCCGACAACGCGGCCTCGGCAACTGCAGCATTTCGAGTAGTCGTCGAGAGCGTTTTTCCGCGCGGAGAGCGAAAGCTGTCGCCTGGATACTTGGGCTCGAATCGACGCTTATAGCGTTTTTCCCGCAGCCGTAGAAAAATGATTGCCGTGAAAGCTGTTGGGCGAATGATTAAGGCGAAGATCGATCCAATCGTACAGTTCAACCGATGGTTTGCCCGCGCGCAACGTGCAGAGCCGCTTGCGGAAGCGATGGCTCTGGCAACGGCTAATTCTCGCGGGCACCCCATGGTTCGGTTCGTGCTCCTCAAACAGGCCAACCCGCGCGGTTTCGTCTTCTTTACCGACCGCCGCAGCCGCAAGGGTCAGGCACTCAGCCGCAACCGTTTTGCGTCGCTTGCCTTCCACTGGGACAGTATCGGACGCCAGATATGCATTGCGGGACCTGTGGAGAGGCTCACGGCCGAAGAGGCCGATGCATACTGGATCACCCGGCCGCGCGACAGCCAGCTTTCCGCCCGCACTTCTCGTCAGAGCGCGCCGCTGAAAAGCCGCAAAGACCTGCTGGCCAGACTCGCCGCGGTGCGCGCTTCCTTGCGAGGAGGCCCCATCGCACGCCCCAGCTATTGGATTGGCTACCGGGTGCGCCCCCACATGATCGAATTCTGGACGCGGCGGCCCAATCGCCTCCACCATCGCGAGCTTTTCACCCGCGGTCGCCAGGGCTGGCAGCACAATTTGCTTCAGCCCTAGCGGGTAAAGGTACGGCGCAACGCGGCTTTGCCGAAAACCGAACGCGCAGACGGCACGCCATAGCGGCATGCGACCCGGCGGCAACCGCGAAGCTCACTCCGCCAGAAGCTCGGTGTTCCAGTAAGCGTTATCGACCGGGTTCAGAAACGGCCGCCACTGTTGGTAATGCTTGATGTTGAAAAGATCGGGGCTGAACGGCGTCCATTCAGGACGGCGCGGCCGCCGGATAAGCGTCAATTTAGCTTGCTCCGGCGTGCACCCGCCCTTTTTTCGGTTACACTCGTGGCACGAGCAAACGACGTTTTCCCAGGTGGATAGCCCGCCTAATTGGCGCGGAATAACGTGATCTAGATTGAGCTCGGTACGTGGGAAACGCCGGCCGCAGTACTGACAAACGTTGCCATCGCGGGCGAAAATATTGAACCGCGAGAACCGTACGTGGCGCTTGGGCACCCTCTCGTAAGCGATGAGCAGGAGGACGCGTGGGATGCGGATAAAGCCGCCGACCACCCCGAGGCGTTCATGAGGCAGATCCGCCGAAAGATGGCGCCAGCTATCGAAGTCGAACGTGCGGTATTGCTCGTCCACAGCTCGCGCAACCCCTTGGTAAAGCAGGGAGAACGCCCTGCGAAGCGAGGTCACGTGCACGGGCAGATAGGAGCGGTTGAGGACGAGCACCTTGCTGTTAAGCAGCGAGGTGCCGGCCGCAGGGGGAAGGGCGATTTCCGCCGCTACGGACATTGAGGAAACCAGTAACGACCAAATACTGCCAAGTCAAGGACATTGATGAAAAGCTCCCTCAGGATGGGACCTTCTTGCCGCTCCCCGATTTGACGCAGTGCCGGCCCCGCGCAAAAGCGCCGCCCAGAAGCCCGCTACACCATAGCCGGCAAACCCCACAACCGGCGCCAACATGTCCGACGTGGGCATCGCCTGATCTCGTTCAGAAACATTGGTGACACCCTGATAAGGGTGTTGGGATGCGAATTGGGAGCTTGGTTGGGCGCGGGTGGGTGCGTGCCGGGCGGAGTGATTTCGAGCTTTCGGCGCAAGCCAGGGGGCGGCTTAAGTGGATGGACTACTACCGGCGGTGCGGGGGCAACGCGCGGCTGACCTGCCGCCATTTCGACATCGGCCCGCAGACTTTGTATCGCTGGCTGAGGCGCTATGACGCGAAAGACCTGACCACCTTGGAGAGCCGATCGCGCCGGCCGCGCCGATTGCGCCAGCCGAGCTGGAGCGCGAAGCAGGAAGGTGCGGTGCTTGAGTTGCGCCGCCAGTATCCCCGCTGGGGCAAGGATAAACTGGCAGTGTTGCTGCGCAGGCAGGGGTGCCGGCTTTCGGTCTCGATGGTGGGCCGCATTCTGGCCCGGCTCAAGCGGCGCGGGCTGCTGGTCGAACCGCTGCGCACCGCGGTCTCGGCGCGCAAGCCGCGACCGCGCCCTTACGCGGTGCGCAAGCCCAAAGATTACCTCCCGCGCGCGCCCGGCGACCTGGTCGAGGTCGACACCCTGGACCTGCGCCCCTTGCCCGGCATGGTCTTGAAGCACTTCACCGCCCGCGACGTGGTCTCGCGCTGGGACGTGCTCGAGGTGCGAAGCTGTGCGACCGCCAATACCGCCGCCGCTTTCCTCGATGCCATTGAGTCGCGAATGCCGTTTAAAGTGCGCGCCCTGCAAGTCGACGGCGGCAGCGAGTTCCAAGCCGGCTTCGAGGCCGAGTGCCAAAGGCGCAAGCTTAGGCTGTTCGTGCTGCCGCCTCGCTCGCCCAAGCTCAACGGCGCGGTCGAACGCGCCCAACGCACCCACACCGAGGAGTTCTACGAGGTCTGGCCGTTTTCCGACTGGAAGGTCGAGGCTCTCAATCGCCAGTGCCGCGGCTGGGAGCGCATCTATAACACCGTCCGTCCCCATCAGGCGCTCGGTTATCTGACGCCGCTTGAGTTTGTGCGTGGCCCTGGCCGCGAAGCCGATGCTTCGCGGCTTAACCACCCTCGGCGCGCCTCGCGCGCCATGACTGGGAAACTCCAAATGTGTCACCCATGTACTGGACGAGTACAGACTCTTTGGCAACATGATAAGGTTTGCTAAAGTCTTGATGCGGCCGAATGAAGTTGGTTTCCTGTCCGGAGAAGGGAAGGACGAGGAGTGCGATGGGAAATCTCCGCGGAGTTGGCCGCTACGGGTCTCGGTTCGCTGGAGCGCAAGGTCACCCTTCCCAAAAGGTGGCCGTGACGGGGCCTCGAACAGTATTAACCGGCCGCATTAGCGTAGCCGCCGTCGGAAATGACGGCTAATTTATGCGGCAATACGAGCTTGGATAGGCGGTGAAGGATGATCGTTGGAGTTCCCAAGGAAAGCTATCCCGGCGAGCGGCGGGTAGCGATGGTGCCAAGCCTGGTGCCAACGCTAGTCAAAGCCGGCTGTGAAGTGGCAATTGAGACTGAAGCAGGTGCGGCCGCAGGCTACCCCGACTCCGGTTACGCCGAGAAAGGCGCTCGCGTGCTGCCCTCGCGCGAGCAGGTCTTTGCCACCGCCGACATCGTGATCCAGGTGCTTTGCCATGGCGCTAACGACCGGACCGGGCGCGCCGACCTGGCGCTGTTGCGGCCCGGTCAGGTGCTCATTGGCTTTTTGCGCCCCGACAACGTTCCGCACACGGTGGCCGAGATCGCAGCAACCGGCGCGATGGCATTTTCAGTTGAATTGATGCCGCGGATTACCCGCAGCCAAAGCATGGACGCGCTGTCGGCGATGGCGACGGTGTGCGGTTATAAAGCTGTGATTATGGCTGCCGAGGCTCTGCCGCGGTTTTTCCCGATGCTGACGACCGCGGCGGGCACGATAACTCCGGCACGCGTTTTGGTGCTGGGAGCCGGGGTGGCCGGCCTGCAGGCGATCGCCACCGCTCGCCGGCTCGGCGCAGTGGTCTCGGCCTACGACGTACGCAGCGCAGTCAAGGAGCAGGTTCAAAGCGTGGGCGGCCGCTTTGTCGAACTGCCGCTCGAGACCGGCCAGGCCGAGGACGCGCGCGGCTATGCGGTCGCCAAGGAGGAATCGTTTTATCAGCGTCAGCGGGAGCTGCTGGCCCGCACGGTAGCCGACAGCGACGTCGTGATCTCGACTGCCGTAGTGCCGGGCAAGCCCGCTCCCCGACTCGTGACCGCTGAGATGGTCGCTTCGATGGCGCCGGGTTCGGTGATCGTGGACCTGGCGGCCGAACGCGGCGGAAACTGCGAGCTGACCCATCCCGATCAGATTGCGGTCGAGCATGGCGTCACGATCGCGGGCCTGTTCAATCTGGCCGGCACGGTGCCCTATCATGCCAGCCAGATGTACGCGCGCAACATGTCGGGCCTCATTGTTCATTTGCTTAAGGGCGGCAAACTTAACATCGACTTGCAGGACGAAATCACGCGCGACACGCTTGTGACGCGGGACGGAAAAGTCGTCAACAATCGGGTGCAGGAGTTCCTGGCTTCAGCACCTCAGGTTGCTCAGAGCAGCCCTAACTAAACTTCGCGGACGGCGGTACGAGCCCGATGAAGCTGCCGCCACCGAGTGTTTAACCCAGCGCTTAGCCAAAGGAGCGAACCGTGCCGGCTGGTTTCATTACAAACCTGTACGTTTTTGTATTGGCGGGTTTCGTCGGATTCGAGGTAATCCGGCGAGTCTCGCCGCTGCTGCACACGCCGTTGATGGCTTTGACCAACGCCCTCGACGCGATCGTGGTGGTCGCGGCTATCATTATTGCCGGGCGGCAGGGAACCGCGCTTTCCGCCGTGCTCGGAGCAGTGGCGGTCGCGGCTGCGTTCAGCAACATGATCGGCGGTTTTCTGATCACCGACCGGATGTTGCGCATGTTCAAACTCAGCGGACGGGGAAGGCAATAACCGTGGCGGCAGCGCAATACCTACAGGATTTCTCTTATATAGTTGCCATCGCCCTTTTTATTCTGTCGCTGAAGTGGCTGAGCTCGCCCGCTACGGCGCGCCGCGGTGTGCTGGCCGGCGAGATCGGAGCGGCGCTGGCGGTTGTAACAACGTTTTTCAACCCCGAACTCGTGCAGTTCAAGTGGATCATTATCGCGCTTTTGGGCGGAGCGATGCTCGGGATTCCGCTGGGACTGGTGCAGATGACCGCCGTTCCCCAGCGGACCGCCCTAAGCCATGCCTTCGGGGCGCTCGCTGCGGCGCTGATCGGCATCTCGGAATATTACATGCGGATTCCGCATATCACGCCGTTCGAGATGACGGAAATCGCGCTCGAAGTGATCATCGGGTCGCTGAGCTTCACGGGCAGCCTGATCGCCGCCGGCAAGCTGCAGGAGCTGCTGCCCCAGCGCCCGATTGTCTATAAAGGACAGAATTACGTCAGTCTGTCGGTATTGGGTGCGGCGGTTGTGGTCGCGCTGATTCTTATCATTCAGCCGGCCTACACCTTCTTCTTCCCCCTCATGGTAATTATCTCGCTGGGTTTTGGCGTGTTG
>JAJYVB010000212.1 GCA_021792265.1 Deltaproteobacteria bacterium
GCGCGAGGGACAGGCTCCAGGGGGCACGGTGCCGGAGGAAGGAGCGTGTCGGCCCCGCGGGGGCTTCGGGATCGCGCGTGTCGGCCCCGCTCACGTAGTCGTAGTAATCGTTGTTAAGGTTGGTTCCCGCCTGGATTGCCAGCGAGCCGGCAAGGGCGAGCAGGAACTTTTCGAGCGAAAAGGAACCGGCATGGTAGGCTGCCGCGCCGCCCACTACGACCGCGCCGCCAAAAACCGTAAGCGTATGGACCCGGATCGCCTGCACCCAAATTGAAAACGTGCCTCTCGAGCCACCGCGGCGATTGGAAATCGGCGCCGCCCTCGTCATCGCCGCACCCCGAAGCTGGGATCGATGGTTACCCACGCTTCAAACCGTGACACGTTCTCTCTTCAACCGCTCGATTTCGGCTGTGGAGAATCCAAGGAGTTCGCTGAGAATCCGGTCGGTATCGCCGCCGAGAAGCGGCGCCGCACGGTAACCGGGCTGGATGTCGCTGAACTCGACGGGAAGTCCCGGGATTATCCGCTCGCCGCACTCCGGATGGCTAACCGTGACCCGCATCTGCGACTCGCGCCATGCCGAGTCGTTCATCAACTCAGGCGTGCTGTAGACAGCACAGGCCGCAAGCCCTCTTTGGCAGAGCCGGGCGACCAACTCGTCGCGGTCGAAACTGCGCACCAGCCGGGCGATCTCGGCCTCGAGCGCATCGACATTTTCGAGCCTGCCGCCGGCATGTGCAAATCTCGGATCGGCTGCCAGCCGAGGCTCTCCCAACACCTCGCAGAGCATTTCAAATTCGGCATCAGTGGCGATTGCAAGCGCGACCCAGCGCTCGTCGCCGCTCGCCGCGAAAACTCCATGCGGCGCCATTGCGGGGTCGCGATTGCCCACTGCTTCAAGGCTGACACCGTTCAGGAAGAACTCGAGCATCGCCTCGGGCAGCATCGAAGTGACCACCTCAGCCATCGACAAGTCCAGGTACTGCCCCTCGCCGGTCGCGTCGCGATGATGGAGCGCGCAGAGAGTCAGGAAGACCATCAGGACGCCCACGGCGAAGTCGGGCCACGTGCCGCCAGTCCCGCACGGGTAGCGCCCCGGATAGCCGGTCAGATGGCACATCCCGGCAAACGCCTGGGTCGTCGGCCCGTAACCCACCGACCGCGCCATCGGGCCCGACTGTCCAAGCGGCGTACCCGACAGCATGATGAGGTCGGGCCGCACGCGCAGCAGGCTCTCGTAGTCGAGGCCGAACTTCTGCATGTTTCCCACGGTGAAGTTCTCGGTGACGATGTCGCTCAGGCGGACCAGGCGGCGAGCGATCTCCTGGGCCTCAGGATGATGGAGGTTCAGCACGAGACTGCGCTTCGAGAAGTTGATGGCGTTGAAGATGCCGCAGCGGTTTGGGCCAGGAACGCCGTCAGTGGCGCCGACGTCCCGGATCATGTCGCGAAACAGGTCGGTTTCAACCTTGATTACGTCGGCACCGAGCGCCCCCAACCAGGCAGTTGCGTGGGGCACTGCGTAGATCCATCCGAAGTCCAGGACGCGAATTCCTTCAAGTGGCAGTTTGCCCATCAGTGTCCTCGTCATTTATGCGCTCGCGATAGCCTTCGCGATTGGCGCGCCGGCTGTCGCGCCAGGGAGCAGATCGCCACACCCGTGAGCGCCGCCCGGCCATTCTGTCGGCCCGGTCAGGGTCAGCCGCCCGTCGCCCACGACCTTAGATAGCCCCGTCTGCGGCCAGCGCTTTCAGTTCGGTGTCCGCGAGGCCGAGGCGTTCGACGTAAACCTGGCGATTATGTTCACCCAAGCCGGGGGCAGGTCCCCGGACCCGGTAAGGCGTGCGGCTCATCGCGCAGGGTGCGCCAGGTAACGTCAACCGGCCGGCGCGCGGATGCTCCTGCTCGACAAAAAAGCCACGGGCGCGGTACTGAGGATTCTGAGCCACCGCAGCCGGCGGGTTCACGGGAAAACACGGGATATGCTCAGCCTGGGCAGCAACGAAGATTTCCTCTTTGTCGTGTTCCATGAACCAGGCAACCAGTCCCGCCTCCAGGGCGTCCGAGTTAAGCAGGCGGTCCAGGCGCGTGGCGAAAAGCTCGCTGTCGGCCCATTCGGGATTGCCCATGATTTTCTTGGTCCCGGCCCAGAAGCGGTCGGTAAGCGGACTGAAGCTGACCCATCCGTTGCGGCATGGGAAAACCCAGGGAAACCCGGTCTTCATGCGCGTTAAGAGCCGTTGGTAGTACGGCGATTCCGGCGCATCGTGGGTGAACGTCCCGATACTGGGACGCATCATGCTGACCATCGCGAGCCACTGGCTCACGTCGGCATGCTGTCCCCGGCCGGTGCGTTTACGTGCCAACAGCGCGCACATTGCGGCGGCCGCCGCGGTAAACCCAGCCGTATAGTCGGACTGCCGGCCTGCCATCCGCAGCGGTGCTTCGTTGGGCGGGTCGGTCACCTGATTGAAGGGGGTTTCGTAGCCAACGCCGCTTAGATGGGTCGCAGTCAGATCGCCCCCCCGTCGCGTACGGCCAGATGACTCGGTCCCGAAGAAGCCGAGCGAAACTACGATGAGGCGCGGGAAACGCGCCACAAGCTCGCGCCAGTTGAGCCCCAGCCGATCGTTGTCGGCAGGCGGTGTCGCGTTGAACAGGATGTCGGCGCCTTCCAGCAGACGCATCAAGAGGTCGCGCGCGCGGGGCTTTTCGAGGTTGAGCGTCACGCCGAGTTTGCTCGTGTTGAGGTATAGATGGAGGCCGCTCGTCTCTGGGTCCTGCCGACCCCCACGAAACGGACCCAGGCGCCGCTCGGCCGCACCGGCGCCCGGCGGCTCGATTTTCACGACCTCGGCCCCCATGTCGGCAAACAGCTTGCCCGCCATCGCCGACCCCACGAACGCAATCGCGTCCGTGCAGCCGATTTCGACGACTTTGAGGTCAGCCAGTGCCGAGGCGTCCTGACCGTGCTCGAAACTTTCCATTCCTAAGCGTCACCCTCCCTGGCGAGCCGATCGAGCACGCCTGGCAGCTCGCCCATCGACCGCATCACGAAATCGGGCGGCGATTCGACCTGGTTGTTGAGCAACCGTACCGCCGCGGGCCCGGTTGCGACCACCAATGCAGCTCCAAAGCCCGCCCTGCGCGCGGCCACCACGTCGCGTGGCTCGTCGCCGACGTAAACACATGCGCCGGTGGCGGCAGCAGCCCGCAGCGCCGCCTCGCGCAGCGCCTCCGTCTTGTCCAGCGCCCCAAGCAAAACCGTCTCTGCGGTCAGGACATGGTCGAGATGGACCGCCAGTCCGACCATCGCAAGCTTTTCGATAAGCCGGCGCGGATCTCCCGGCCGGCTGGTTACGACCCCGGTAACATAGCCCAGACGCTTTATTTCGGTGAGCGCCTCCAGCACACCCGGCAGCACCTCCATCCGCTCGGTACGGTCAACTTCCGCAAAGAAGTAGGCATAGGCGAGCTTCAGATAAGCGGGGCGCAGATGCTCGGCGAGGCCAAGCCACAGGTCGTTGCGCCTGAGCGCGGCGTGATAATCCTCGCGGGTCAGAGACGGGCGGTGACCCAGGGCTTCGAGGGCGTTCTTGGCGGCGACGTAGAGCGGACCGTGCATATCGACGAGCGTTCCGTCGAGATCGAAGAAGACCGCCTTGAAAGCGTGCCGATTCATCTACAGTTCACTGCTGCGGGCCGCCGCGCGCAGACCGCGCGTGCCCGAACCTTGTTGAAACCTGTAAACCTCGCCTATGTCAAGCGGACACGCCGCATCGACGCCGGGTAGACCAATGCTGGCCTGAGCTTATCCGGATGACGGATGCTCTGCGGCATGAGCTTGCCCCGCGGCTTTGGTCCGGCCGTAGAGCAGGCGATATTCCCTGAGATTGCCGAGCACCCGCTTCACGTAGTCGCGCGTCTCCTGGTATCCGATGTTCTCGACCCACTCATCGTCCTGCTCGCCAGCGAACTGTGCGTCCCAGTGCCGCACCGGTGCCGAGCCGGCGTTGTAGGCAGCTATCGCTCGGACCCGGTCGCCGGAGAAAGTTTCGAGCAGATGCCGCAGATGGGCGGTTCCAAGCGCGATGTTGAACTCGGGCTGGTAGAGCGATTGAGGGCCGTCAAACGGGCCGAATCCTGCCGCAGCCTCCCGGACGGCCGTCGCCGGAATTAGCTGCATCAGGCCGCGCGCGTCTGAAACCGACCGCGCCTCGGGGTTGAACAGGCTTTCCTGACGGATGACCGCCAGCACCAGGTACGGGTCCAACCGCATGCGCTCGGCCGCCGGTTTGACGAGGTCCCAGAACGCGCGCGGGTAGCGGATATGCTCGGCCTGCCAATGATCGATCTCGCCACGCGCGGCCATGCGGATTGCGGCACGGATGGCATCGTACCACGCGCCCGCGGCCTGGAACTCGTGCACAAGGAAACTCCGCAGTGATTCAATTCGATCGGAAGCCGGTTCGAGCCGCCTGAGTTCACCCACCTCGAGCGCTTGAAGTCCAAGCTGCTTGAGCGCGAGCGCCCGGAGAAGATGGAAGCTCTCAACGCCCTGCAGTTGGGGCACAGATGGTGCGGGATCTTCAACCAACGCTGCCGGCGTAACCGGCAACGGTACGCCGGTACGGCTCTCCGCAAGCGCCGGATAGTAGTTGGTGTTGATGCTGGCCGCTAACTGGCGCATCAGGGCGAGCGCCAACGCCCGCCGTCCGCTCCGTTCCAGGGATCGCGCGTACCAGTAGAGCATACGTTCACGGTCGCGGTCGCGCGCTCTCGTGCTCTTCGCCAGACCGGTCGAAAAAAGCGCGGCAGCTCCCGCATAATCGCCGGCCAGGTATAGTGTCCAGGGTGCGCGAAAACGTGCCCGCTCGGCAAACTCGCTCGTGGCGTAACGCGCGATGAGCCTCAGGTAAGTTCGCCGTGCAAGCTCAAGGCTGTGGTCGTCCTCGTAGGTTCGCGCCGCAGAGAACAACGCCTCGGGCGCGAGCGGGCTGCGCGGAAACCTGCGCACTAAACGGCCGAACATCGCGCGCGCTTGTGCCGTATCGTCGAGCTGCCAGTAGAGATGACCCAAACGATCGAGCGCCACCGGCGCCTCAGGGCCGATAGGCGCAAGGTCCAGGTATTCGAGCAAAGCCAGACGTTCCCTGGCGCCGTTATGGAGGAGACGATAGGCGCGCGCCTCAAGGTAAACGAGTGCGGCACGCGACTGGGGCGAGCGTGCACCAGCCAGTGCCTGCTTGGCCTGGCGAAGGGCCAGCGCACCCGCGCCCTCGCGTATGAGTAGCTGCGCTTCACGAATCCGGTAGGCCGACGACGCCACTTCGGGCGCGATTTCCGGATGAGCGCGAACAAGCGCGTAGACCAAATCGCGCGCCTGCGCGTCGTAAGGGCCATGCGGGGCCGTTTGGCGCAAAAGCTCGGCTCGTGCGTAAGCCTCCCGGAAGTCGCCTAAGGACGCGGATGCACGTGCGAGCACCATCCGGGCACCCTGCGCCGCTTCGCCCGCTGCGCTGGAAGCCGCGAGCTGTTGCGCGAGTCGCGCGGCCTCCTCCGGATGGCCCAGGGTGAGCTCGGCTTGGGCCACGTCAAGCGTCGCCGCTGCGGCGTAGACGCTTTGCGGATAATCACGGGCAAGCTGCTGCCAGAGCGACGCGGCACTGCTGCGATCATCCGCGCGGCTACGGCATCGCGCCAGATAGAAAAGAGCGTAATCGGGCAGCGTCGTACCCTGGCCCAGCGCCTTCTCGAACAGTGGCGCTGCGTGGCTGCAATCGCCGTTCAGATAGGCCCCGTACGCATCGCGAA
>JAJYVB010000213.1 GCA_021792265.1 Deltaproteobacteria bacterium
TCAGCGGTTATAAAACCGATCGCAGCTTCGCCGTTCAAACCTGCCGGCTTGCCTAAAAAGTCTATCCCGCGCGTGCCGGCAGGAGTCGCAATCCCCACCAGCCGTCGCCGCCGTTCTTCCTGAAGGGGCGCAGCACTGGGCAAGCCGACGCCATAGCGTGATGTAGTCGCGGCACAGCGCTGCCGCCATCCAGCCGCTCAGCCGTTTAAGCTCTGGGAGGGCCTGCCGAAGGCCGGTTTAAACCGAGCCCCAGCAGGTTGGTGAAAAAGGCTTTTCACCAACCTGCTTCCCTCACTGTAGTCTCTCCCGAGGGGAGAGAGCTAAGGGAAAGAGCCGGTTTTTCGCAGGCTGTTGAGCACCAATCTCGCTGCCGCGCGGAAATCTCTTGTTTCTCAACACCCTGCCGGGAAGGCTGGAAACTCGTCAGGCCTTCTCGGCCTGCCGTAGGATGCGCCGCCGCGGACGGCCCGGTGGGAAAGCGCTTGCGCGCCTTCGCGGCCTTGACTTTAAGTTTAGGCTATCCAACAGCCGGAAATAGCGGTTGCGTACCGCCTCCATCGCCCACAGGAGAGCTAGTCCAAACGCAATCCCGATTCCATGAAACACCTGCGCCGGTACCTCAGCAGGGCTCATCCTTTCCGGTTCGAAACGAGTCTCAGCTTCCTGTTCCACGGCCCTTTAAGTTAGGCTACGCGGCACCGCCGGGCAACAGCCCGGGTGTTCCGCTTAGCCGTAATTGCGTTTGATTTGTTTTTTCTTCGCCCTAGCCAAGCAAAAATTCTGAAACCTGCGCTTTTGATCATTGACTGTGGTGGGACGGAGTGGGATGTTATGGCAGCCAAGGGGGCCGCGCGGTGTTCAGCGGCAGATTTGACCACGCACTCGACGATAAAGGACGGGTTAGCCTGCCCGTACGATTTCGTGAAGTGCTAACGCGCGAAAGCCTCGACCGCCTGTACATAACCAAAGCTCCATTCGAATCCGAGCACTGTCTTGCCGTTTATCCGCCGACGGAATGGGACCGTCTGGTGGGTCGATTGCAACAGAAGCCAAGCTTCGATCCCGACGTACAGAATTTCAAGCTCTGGTTTCTCGGTGAGGCGCACGAAGTGCAGGTTGATCGCCAGGGGAGGATCCTGATCCCGCCGCGCCTGCGTGAGTACGCCGGCCTTGAGCGGGAGGTGACCTTCGCCGCGATAATCGATCACTTCCAGCTCTGGGATCGGGCGCGGTTTGACGCGGCGCTGCAGCTCGCTGAAGAGCGAGTCAGGAAACCGCAGTTCCTGGAGAAGCTCAACATCTGACGAGCGATGGCGCATCTGGCCCAAAAAAGCGACAGCCCCACGCTGCAATTTCATCGGCCGGTGATGGCCGAGCAGGTTGCGCAACTGCTGGCTGCCGGCGGGCCACGGCTGGCGATCGACGTCACAGTGGGAACGGGCGGCCACGCGCAGGCGTTGCTCGACGCGACCCAGGCGCGCCTCTTGGGTGTCGATCGCGACGAGCGGGCGCTTGCGGTCGCCCGCCAGCGGCTCGAACACTTCGGTGCACGGGTCAAGCTCGTTCACTGCCAATTCAGCGAGCTGGCGAAGGTGGCTGCTGAAGAGGGTTTTGCACCTGCCGACGCGGTGATCGCCGACCTCGGGCTCAGCAGTCTCGCTCTCGACGATGCGGCGCGGGGCTTTAGCCTGCGCTTGGAAGGTCCGCTCGACATGCGGATGGACCAAGCGCAGCGCCTTTCGGCCTACGATCTGGTTAACGAAGAAGGTGAGGCGGAGCTTGCTCGCATCTTGCGGGAGTATGGCGAGGAGCGCGCGGCGCGGCGAATCGCCCGGCTGATCGTTGCCGCCCGGCGCCGCCGGCCGATCGAAACCACGACCGAGTTGCGAGCGCTCGTCGAGCGGGTCCTCGGGGGGCGTCGGCGCCCGGGTGGGATTCATCCGGCTACCCGAACTTTTCAGGCGCTGCGGATTGCCGTCAATGACGAACTAGGCGAGCTGGATCGGTTGCTCGCGGACGCGCCGGCGATGCTCTCGGAAGGCGGGCGGATGGTGGTGATTTCCTATCACTCGCTCGAGGACCGGCGGGTGAAACAGCGGTTTCGCGCGCTTGCGGCAGCAGGCGGCTTCGCGTTGGTCACGGCAAAAGCGTTGCGGCCCGGGGTCGCCGAGGTGGCCGCCAATCCACGGGCGCGAAGCGCGCGGCTGCGATGCCTGGAACGAGGCCGGCGGTGAACCGGCGCGTCCGACCGGCGGCTCCGCGAGCGCGGCTTTTACCAGCGCTGCTCGTGCTGGCCGTGGTGATCCTGGGGTTCGCGACTCTGATGGTGCGTCTGGAACTGATGAGGGAGGGGTACCGTCTGTCGGAGCTCAGCGCTGATATCGCGAGGCTTCACGAGGAAAATCGCGCACTCAGACTCAGAGCGGCCCAACTCGCGTCGCCCGAGCGGCTGAGAACGCTGGCGGCGAAGTACCATCTTGGGCCGCCGGCTGCGGGCCAGGTGATCGTTCTGCGATGAAGTCGGCTTTCGAAAAACGCCGCGAACGGATCGGGCTGCTTACAGTCGTGCTGACGGGCCTGTTCGGTCTGGCCGCGGTACGCATCGTGGGACTGGTGGTGTTCGATGGGCCGCGGCTGGATTCGCTTGCGCGAAGCGAGCATACCGAGCGCCTGGAGCTTGGCGCGGTGCGCGGGCCGATCGTGGACGCCAATGGCGAGCCGCTCGCGCTTTCGGCGCTGACACAGTCAGTCTACGCGCGCCCGCGGCTGCTTGCGGCGAGCATGACCCGTCACGCCCGCGCGCGTCTCGCTGCCGCGCTTGGCCTTAGCGAGGCGCAGCTTGGTGCGCGCCTGCGCACGCGCTCGCCCTTCGTTTTTCTTGCCCGCCACGTCGAGTCGGCGCACGCCCGTGCGGCTCTGGCGTTGGGGCTCAACGGTATCGGGGCGGTAAGCGAGTACAAAAGATTTTATCCGGAGGGCAACCTGGCCGCCGGTGTGGTTGGGATGGCGGGGATGGACGGCCAGGGGCTCTCCGGAACGGAGCTGCAGTACGACCGTTTGATTCGCGGCGCGCCGGTCGCGCTGGACCTCGACCACGACGCTCTGGGGCGTCCAATCGTCGATAACCCACTCGACTTGCGCCAGTCCGTTCCAGGCGACCGGATCGAACTGACCATCGACGACCGTATCCAGGCGCTCGCCGAAAGCGCGTTGGCCGATGAGATCCAAAAGAGCGGCGCTGCAGGTGGCAGCGTGATCGCCGTCGATCCGTTCAGCGGCGCAATCCTGGCGCTCGCCAATCTGAACGCGCGGTCCGATTCCGTCCACAGCCGCCTCCACGACGCTGCTATTCAGGACGCTTACGAGCCGGGCTCAACCATGAAGGCGCTGCTCGTCTCAATTGCGCTCGCCGACGGCGCTATCGGAGCCGGCGAGAAGATCTATTGCGAGAACGGCCGCTACGTCGTGGGTCGCCGTACGATCCACGACGATGGGCGTCATGGATGGCTGGACCTGGGCGGAATAATCGAAGTTTCCTCGAACATCGGAGCGGCTAAGATCGCGCTGCGGCTCGGGGCCGAACGTTATTATCGCGGCCTTCGCGCCTTCGGGATCGGCGAGCCAACGGGAATCGATCTGCCCGGAGCGGCGGCAGGCCTTTTGCGCCCACCCGGAACCTGGCGCGAGATCGACCTGGCCACTCATGGCT
The DNA here is from genome assembly GCA_021792265.1 of Deltaproteobacteria bacterium. Lineage (GTDB taxonomy): Bacteria > Desulfobacterota > Binatia > Binatales > Binataceae > JAJYVB01. The sequence goes on from JAJYVB010000213.1 coordinate 3,710, forward strand.
TTGGCCAGGGAATTGCCGTCACCCCCCTGCAGCTCGCGATGGCTTACGCAGCGATTGCCAATGGCGGCCTGCTGATGCGTCCCTACTTGGTGCGCGCGATTTACGATGCCTCCGGCCGGCCGGTGCTGATCCGCTCACCTCAGATCCGGCGGCGTGTCGTAACTCCTGAGGTCGCCCATCAGGTGGCGATGCTCCTGCGAGGGGTGGTCGAGGGCAGCGACGGTACGGGCCGGTTGGCCCGTGTCGACGGTTTCGCGGTTGCAGGCAAAACCGGCACCGCACAGATGGTCAACCCGGTCACGCGCAGCTATTTCCAAAACCGCCTGGTGGCCTCCTTTATCGGTTTTCTGCCGGCCTCGGATCCCCGGCTGTTGATTCTGGTTGTTCTGCGCAACGTCGGCCATGGGCATTTCGGGGGCCTGGTCGCGGCGCCGGTTTTCAGCACGGTCGCTTCGGGTGCGATTCGCGCGCTGGGTATCGTTGCGCCGCAGGAAACGCCGAGCTACGAAACGGCCAGCTTCGTTCCATTCGACGGGCTCAAGAGTCTCTTTTCGAGCAAAGCGGACGCCAATACGGATGAGGCAACGCCCGCACCGGCGACGGCGGCCGCGCCCGGTATCACCCCTGATTTCCGCGGACTAAGTCTCAGGCGTGCGCTGCTGCTTGCTAGAAGCCGGGCCCTCGTCGTCAAGGTGCGCGGCTCGGGTTTCGTGAGGGCGCAGGAGCCGCCTGCTGGAGCGTCGGCCCGAGATTCGTCGGTCAGCCTTACGCTTGGGGCGCCGCCCGCCGTTAAGGGTTCAGGCGCACGGAGGACCGAACGGCGCCTGGCGTCCAATCGGGCCGCCGTTGGCCGCCGGAGGCTGCTGCAATGAAGCTTGGCGAGCTTATCGCGGGCCAGGCGCTCACCGCGGCGGACGGCTTCACCGACGTCGAGGTGAGCGGGCTTAGCTACGATTCGCGCGCAGTAGCGCCCGGCCATCTGTTTTTCGCGACGGCGCGCGACGGTCCACTTCGGCGCCGTTACCTTGAAGAAGCATTAAGCCGCGGGGCGCGTGCGGTGGTGGTGCAGAATCGGGATGATGTGGGCAAGGCGCGCCCCGCCCCTACGGTTCTGGCGTGTGCGAAGCCGCGGCTGCTCATGGCGGCCGCGGCTTCGCGATTTTACGACGCTCCGAGCAGCCGGCTGGATCTGATCGGCATCACCGGTACCAGCGGCAAGACCACGACCGCCTACCTGCTCGCATCCATTTTCGAAGCGGCCGGCATCCCCGCCGGCCTGATGGGCACCATCGGCATCTTCGCGCGCGGCCGCCGGATGGGGGGCGGTCTGACGACGCCGGAATCGATTGATATCGAAGCGGCGCTGGCGGCGATGGAGCGAGAGGGAATAAGGAGCGTGGCCGCGGAAATCTCGTCGATTGGCATAGCCGAGGAGCGGGTTGCGGGACTCCACTTCCGCGCCTGCCTCTTCACCAATCTGGGCCGGGACCATCTCGACTACCACGGAACGCTCGACGATTATTTTGCCCAAAAGCTCAGACTTTTTACTGAGCTCTTGCCCGCCAGCATCCGCCGCGACCCGATGGCGGTTGCGCGCGGCGACGATCCATGGGGCGTCCGCGTGCTGCAGGCGACACCATGCCGCAAGCTCGCGTTTGGGCTTGCTTCCGGGCTCGACGTTTACCCGCTTGACGCTGAGATTGGCTCAGGCGGTATTCGCGCCACGATCCGGACGCCCTCGGGAACGATCGCTGTGCGCTCGCAGATGATCGGCGAGATCAACCTGCTGAACATAGTCGGCGCTTCGGCTTTGGCCGTGGCCCTGGGCATCGATGGGGAGGCAGTGGCGGAGGGGGTGCGGCGATGCCCAGGGGCCCCCGGCCGCCTCGAGGCGGTTGGCGCGCTGCCCGGCGTGACTGTGCTGGTGGACTACGCCCACAAGCCGGACGCCCTCGAGGCAGTGCTCCACGCTCTTGGCGCGCTCAGACCGCGCCGCCTGTTGTGTGTTTTTGGATGCGGCGGTGATCGCGACGCCGGTAAGCGTCCTTTGATGGGCCGGATCGCGGCGCGCCTCAGCA
>JAJYVB010000214.1 GCA_021792265.1 Deltaproteobacteria bacterium
GCGGGCCGTCTGGTACTCGATGACTACGCGCATCATCCCGAGGAACTGAAGGCGACGCTCAAGGCTGCACGCGCCGCGTTTCGTCGGCGCATCGTTGCCGTCTTCCAGCCCCATCGTTACACCCGCACCCGGGACCTGTTCGCAGATTTTCTTGGCGCTTTCGACCTGGCCGACCGGCTTTACGTGCTGGAGGTCTACTCGGCGGGCGAAGAGCCGATGCCCGGCATCTCCGGCCGACGCCTTTACGAGGCGCTGCGCGCGCGGGGTCATCTCGACGTTCACTATCTTGGCGAGGAGCCCGAGCCGGCGGCCAAGGTGGCGGCCGAGTCGGCGCGCGGCGACCTGGTTGTGACGCTGGGCGCAGGCGATGTTTACCGGATCGGGGAAAAATTGCTCGAACTTTTGGCCAGCGAGGCAGATGTCCATGGCCGAGTCTGAGGCCAAAAGAGAGCTCGGAGCTCGCTTTGGCGACCGGCTGGTACGGGGCTTTCCGCTGGCTGAGCTGACCTCGTTCCACATCGGGGGTCCGGCGGACCTGATGCTGGCGGTCGAAGACGAGCAGGAGCTGTGCGACGCTCTGGAGATCGCCGACCGCTGCGGCCTGCCGGTCTTCCATCTAGGTGCGGGAACCAACCTGTTGGTAAGCGACCGGGGTGTGCGCGGGCTCGTCATCAGACTCGGCAAGGGTTTCGAGCGGATCGATGTCATGGGCACCCGCATTGTCACAGGAGCCGCTGCGTCTTTCGGTACGCTGGTCGAGTTCGCGGTCAAGCATGGGCTTGCCGGGCTCGAATTCGGCGAGGGGATACCCGGTAGTGTCGGCGGAGCAATAGCGATGAACGCGGGTGCTTTCGGCGGCGAGATCGCCAGTGTAGTAAACGCGATCCACGGGGTCGGCCAGGAGGGCAAACGGCGTTCGTTCGACCGCGAGGAGGCCGGTTTTGCTTACCGGCGAAGCGGGCTACCTTCCGGTTTCGTTGTAACCATGGTCGATTTCGAACTTAAAAGCGGCGATTGCGAAGCGCTGCAGGCGCGGGTCAATGAGCTCAAGGCGAAACGGGCGGCGCGCCAGCCGGGATCGCTTCCTAATGCCGGATCGATCTTCAAGAACCCGCCCGGGAAGTTCGCGGGCCGGCTGCTTGAAGCGGCGGGTATCAAAGGGATGCGCCGGGGCGGAGCGGCTTTCTCCGAGCAGCACGCCAACTTTATCGTCAACATCGGTGGAGCGCGCGCCGAGGACGTGCGCGCGCTCATCGAGTTGGCGCGAAACCGGGTCCGCGAAAGAGCAGGTGTGACTCTCGAACCCGAGGTAAGGCTCGTCGGCGATTGGTGAGCGTAGGACGGGCGCGGTGGTGGAGGCGGTGGCGAGACGACGCGAAACCAAGGGCTGGAGCAGGCGCTTGATGGGCGTTGTGCTGTGCGCTTTTTTCGGCCTCGGTGTGATCACCGGGTTCAGCGCGCCAGGCCGAGCGCTCACATCGAGCTTGGTCGCTTCTGCCCGCCAGCCATGGGAGCGCTTGACAGTCGCACTTGCGCCGCTCAGGGCGCTCGCGGGCGGTTCTACACGGCTCTCGCCCGCGCTGGCGGCAAGCGATGGCGCGGTTGCCCTGATCGAGCGCACCGACGGCTTCTACGCACTCTATCCGAGTGGCTATCTGCGCGGCCCGCTGTCGCCGCAGGGCCTCGACGACCTTCCCGTGCTGAGCGGCCCGGGCGCGGCTTCTGCGCCTGCTCAGGCGCTGGTGGCTGACGCGAAGATCGCCGTGCGCGCGGAGGCCCGGCTTTCAGCAGTGGTCTCGGAGATGCGGCTTGCCGGGGACAACACCGCTTCGCTCTTCATCGAGGGCACTCGCATCGAAGTAGTTCTCAGGCTTGACCGTGCGAACGAGGAACTGGCGCGGGCCGAGCGCGTGATGAAGCTCTGGGACGGGCGCAAGCAGTGGCTGGCGAAGCTCGATCTGACGGTTCCAGGTGAGGCGATCGTCGAGCCGCGCTCGTCGCTTTTCGAGCCCAGGCCATTCAGGCATGAGCGGCGGCGCACGGGATCGGCGGCGGCACGGGCGTCAGCAAACGTTGGAAAGCGGGCGGCGGCCGAGAACTGGGGTATCAGGGGGGATCTCCAGGCATGAAGAAGATACTGGCGGGACTCGACGTCGGTACGAGCAAGGTCTGCGCTCTGGTCGCCGAATGCTCGACTGAGGGCGATCTCGCGCTGCTCGGCTACGGATTGGCGCCTTGTGCGGGTCTGCGCAAGGGCGTTGTCGTCAATATCGAGGCCACCGTCGAGGCTATCCGCGCGGCCTTGCGTGAGGCGGAAAAGACCGCCGCGGTGCGGATCGGAGCGGTCATCGTCGGGATCGCCGGCGCTCACATCCGGGGCCTCAATAGTCATGGGATAGTGGCAGTGCGCGGCGGCGAGGTCGGCGCTCGCGACGTCGAGCGGGTAATTGACGCGGCGCGCGCAGTAGCAATTCCGCTCGACCGCGAGGTGCTTCACGTCCTGCCGCAGCAGTTTGCGGTTGACGATCAGGAAGGGGTACGCGACCCGATCGGGATGGCGGGCGTCAGGCTCGAGGCGCGAATCCACATCGTCACGGCGGCGCAGAGCTATAGCCAAAATCTGGCCAAGTGCTGCGAGCGGGCGGGAGCGTCCCCGACCGAAATGGTCTTCGAGCCGCTGGCCGCGGCCAATGCTGCTCTGTTTGCCGAGGAGCGCGAGCTGGGAGTGGCACTGGTCGATATTGGCGGCGGCACCACCGGCGTCATCGTTTTCCATGGCGGCACGGTGATGCACGCGGTCGTGCTTCCCGTGGGCGGCAGCCACGTAAGCGCCGACGTTGCCACAGGGTTGCGCACGCCCCTGGCCGAAGCTGAACAGCTCAAGATCGCCTACGGGGCGTCGACTGTCCGGGTGGTTGGCCAGGACGAAAGTGTGCGCGTGGCGGGCGTCGGTGGACGCGAACCGCGCCCCATCGCGCGCCGGCTGCTCGCCGAAATCATCGGTCCGCGGATGGAGGAAATCCTGACCTTGGTGAGGCGCGAGCTGGAGCGCTCAGGCGCGTTTCAAAACCTGGTCTCGGGTGTGGTGCTGGTCGGTGGAACTTCGCTGCTGGAGGGTACTCAGGAGTTGGCCGAGCAGGTATTCAATTTGCCGATCCGCCGCGGCCTTCCGGCCAATCTCGCAGGCATGCCTGAGGATCTGATGAAGCCGATGTACGCGACGGCGGCGGGTTTGGTGCTGCATGGCGCACACGCGGCGCCGGGCGCGGGGTTTGGAAAACCCGGGCGCCTGGGGCGGCTGCGAACGCTCATGGGGGAATGGGTACGCGAGTTTTTCTAGATGCTATTGGCAAGGGCGGGCATCGTAACCGTTTGCGAATGCGGCGAGGCCGAGAGTCCAACCGCGCAGGAAGAGGAGGAGAGGAATGATTGAGCTGGTGGGCAGTGCCGATCCGGGCGCCCGTATCAAAGTTGTCGGAGCCGGTGGATGCGGCGGCAACGCAATAAACCACATGATCGAGTCGGGCCTTAGCAACGTCGAGTTTATTGCCGTGAACACCGACGCTCAGGCGCTGGCCAACAACAGCGCCCCGCTGCGTATTCAAATCGGTCAGGAGCTTACCCGTGGCCGAGGCACCGGTGGCAATCCCGAAGTCGGCCGCAAGGCCGCGCTGGAGGACGAGGACCGGTTGCGTGAACTGGTCACGGACGCCGAGATGGTCTTCGTAACCGCCGGGATGGGTGGCGGCACAGGCACCGGGTCCGCTCCGGTAATCGCACGCTTGGCGCGCGAATGCGGCGCGCTCACCGTCGGCGTGGTGACCAAACCGTTCGAGTTCGAGGGCCGCCGCCGGATGACCCAGGCGGAGCAGGGCCTGCACGAACTCAAGGCTGCAGTCGATACGCTCATCACGATCCCCAACCAGCGCCTGCTCTCGATCACTAATCGCAACACCCCGCTGCGCGAGTCTTTCCACAAGGCCGACGACGTTCTGCTGCAGGCCGTGCGCGGGATCTCGGAATTGGTCACGGTCCACGGCCTCATAAACCTCGACTTCGCCGACGTGCGTTCGATCATGGCCGAGATGGGACTGGCCATGATGGGTGCGGCTTGTGCTGCGGGCGAGAACCGCGCTACCGAGGCGGCTCAGCGCGCCATCTCCAGCCCGCTGCTCGAAGACATGTCTATCAAGGGAGCACGCGGCCTGCTGATCAACGTCACTGGCGGAACCGATCTCGCGCTCCATGAGGTCAACGAGGCCGCCAGCCTGATCCACGAAGAAGCTCACGAGGACGCCAACATTATCTTCGGCGCAGTTATCGACGACACCATCGGCGACGAGATCCGGGTGACCGTAATCGCTACTGGTTTCGGCGAACAGGACGCGGGCTATCCGCGTTACTCGCCCTCTGGAGCACCGGTGACCGCTCCGGTTCTCTCGGCGCCAACCCGCCCCGTTGTGAGCAGCGACTTTCCCGGCGAGCCGGCGCCGGTCCAGGCACCGATGCAGTCGCGGATGTTTGGTGGCAAGCCGGTGCGCAGGATGGGCCTTATCGTCGATGACGATCTGGACGAGCCGGCCTTCAAGCGCCGCAGTGAGCGTGGCAGCGGTAACGGTCCAACGCGTTTGGGTAGCAACGCCTCCGCGGAAGACGGCGAGACTCTCGACATACCGACATTTCTGCGCAAGCAGCCGCGCTGAGCCGTCTTGCGCCGTGTTGCGCGCACCGGCAGCGTCTCATCCAGCAGTCGAAAGACTGCTGGCGACGCGGCATAGTGTCTGAGCGGCCCCTCGCCTGCGGTCCCGCTTCTACGACCCTACCCTGCCAGTCTCCGGTTTCGGCGATCGGGTCAGGCGGGGTTTGCAAGGCTCGTAAGGCTCCAAAACTTGAGGCCTCTTCATAGCGTTCCAAATCCGAGTCTGGCCTAGGAGCATGCGAACAAGGACTTATTTTTTGGCGCACGAGTGTTTCCTTCAGGTGCAGGGTGTGGCGTTTCGCGTCAGATATCAGCAAGGAGTTCCTAGGCCGTTGAGCAATCCTGCCTTACCGCGGCGTCACCCTTCGACCACCAGGCCAAAGATGACAACCGCGGCATAAGTAATGCATAGCGTACACCCAAGGTTAGCTTCACGTTGCGACCGAGGGACTGGGCTACGCTTACTTGGTTAGGGGGCCAAGGGTCGGAAGTGGTCGCAAAGCGAGGGGGTAGTGCGTTAGCCGGGATGCGCATACCGCCTTTCTGGTAGGCAATGACAAGCAATGGCGAACGATGAGACAAGTGTGCGGCTCTCGTTTATGGGCGTGATTGCGCAGGTGACGAAAGAGAAAGAATTGAGCCTGGCCTGCCGTAGAGGTGTAACCCTGCGCGAAGTTCTCGATCGGGCGGAGGAGAAGTACGGGCCCGACTTCGGCCGGCGCCTCTATAGCAACTCGAGCCCGCCACGGCGGCTGCAAATGCACACGAGGATCTTCATAAACGGCAACCTCGTGGATAACGGCTGCCTGGACGAGGCGCTTCCGATGGCCGGAGATGATCCGGCGGCTTCCCCGGCGCAGGTGTTGGTTTACCTCATGCCGGCTGCAAGTGGAGGGTGAGAGGAGCGATGTTCCTGGAAACAGAGAGTCGCGAACAGGCGATAAAAGAACAGGAGCGCAGCGGCGAAGACCGCTGGATCCCATCGGCCTGCACGATTTGTTACGGCGGCTGTTCGATACTGGCCCATCGCGTCAACGGCACGGTGGTGAAGATCGAGGGCAACCCGGCGAGCCCGGTGGG
>JAJYVB010000215.1 GCA_021792265.1 Deltaproteobacteria bacterium
AGTCGGGCTCCGCTCCGGCTCCGCCGGCGTCCGTACACCCGATGCAGCCGGAGCAACCCGGAGCGGCGCCGCCGGTCGCGCCTGAAGTTGAAGCCGCCTCACGCCACGAGATCGACGACAAGGAGGCGCAAGCCGCCAAGATCGAGCGCTTCCTCGGTTCGAAGGATGCGGGGATGCTTGACGCGATACGCTGGGCCAACAGCCGCGACCCTTACGAGCGCACGCTCGCCGCGCACGTCTTTGCGGATATGGGCACGCCGGAAGCACTCAAATATGAGCAGACGCTGAGCCGCGGTGCCGATCCGAAAGTGGCAAAAGGCGCGCAACACGCCCTCTATCACTGGAGCCAGCACGGCCCATATCGCGAGAGCAAGCACGACCCTTACTCCGTCGGCACTTTTGACCTTGTGAGGCCCACTGACAGCGGCTTGATTCCTGCCCACAGAGGCGTGAACTGATTTCCGTCGAAGCAGTCTGATAAAGGTCCCCCACCGGCGCGCGCCTGCGCGCCATAAGTCTCAAAAATCGAAATGTGACACCCATGTACTGAACGGGCACACGCGCTTGCGTTCGCCCGCTCGCAGGCTTAAATCTAGTGGTTCGGCCGAAGGGCCGCGGGCCGCACGGGTGGGACACAGGCGGAATATCTCAGCCGCTGAATGAGCGCGAGACGCAAGACCCCTGGTCCCCGCGGGGAAGTCTGCAAGCGGGCGTGCGCCTTGTAACCGGCACTTTGGCGGTTCGATTCCGCCCATCGGCTTTGAGTGGTTCGGATAGTGCGGAGAGGTTCCCGAGTGGCCAAAGGGAGCAGACTGTAAATCTGCCGGCTTATGCCTTCGGAGGTTCGAATCCTCCCCTCTCCACCAAAGGGCGAATGGCGGGGCGGGAATAGCTCAGTTGGTAGAGCGCGAGCCTTCCAAGCTCGGGGTCGCGGGTTCGAGTCCCGTTTCCCGCTCCAAGTGCTGCCAAACCGGGTGTATTATGGCTTACTGGCAGGGCGTTGAGAGACTGGAAGTTTTGACGCTTAGAACCAATTGGAGCTCGGCAACCTGCGAAAAGACCGGCTTCGTTTCCTGTAGTTCCCTCCCTGCAGGGGAGACTACAGTGAGGGAAGCAGGCTTCGAAAGAGTTTTTGCCAACCTGCTGGGGGCCCATGTAGCTCAGTCGGTAGAGCACTTCCTTGGTAAGGAAGAGGTCACGGGTTCGATTCCCGTCGTGGGCTTTGAGGCTTGCAAGGGGCGGCCGAGCGGGGCCACGGTTCGCGATCGATCGGGGCGAGAGGAAAGATGAGAGACCTAATTGGGCTAGCCTGCGATGGCTGCAAGCGGCGCAACTACATCACCACGAGGAATAAGAAACGACAGACGGAAAAGTTCCAAATCCGGAAGTTTTGTCCCGCCTGCCGCAGCCACACGCTCCATCGCGAGACCAAGGTTTCCTAGCCAAGGGTTGTGCGGTCTCGTGCGCATCTCTTTGCTTTCAGTGGGTCGGCCGATGGCTCGGGCGCGCAAACCGGGCATGGGGGTTCCGGCACTCCAGCGCCGGCGCGCCCGGGCTTCAAATCGGGTCAGTAGCTCCAACTGGATAGAGCATCGGACTCCAAATCCGGGGGTTGCAGGTTCGAATCCTGCCTGACCCGCCATCGGCCCGGTCGAAGATCGGGGCTTGAACTGGAAACAAAACTGTGGTTAATATTAAAAGTTACCTTGAGCAGGGTATCAGTTTTCTCAAGGAGTCCTGGAGCGAGCTTTCGAAGGTTCATTTTCCCTCGCCCAAGGAGACCGTTCAGGCGACGGTCGTCGTGCTCGTTTTAACCTTCGTTATGGCTCTTTGGCTGGGTTTAATCGATCTTGGCGCGACCCGCTTGGTGCGGGCGTTGCTGGGCTAAGACGGACGCTCCGGGTACGAAGGCCGCGCGCAGCCTCGCGCCGTTTGATTCAGATGGCGATAAGTACGGAATCCAGCGAGACGCTCGGACATAGCAGCCGCGCTAAGGCTGAAACCGCCGAATCGGCCGCGATTCCCGCTGAAGCGGGTCACGGCGAGATGAGGTGGTATATCGTCCACACGTACTCGGGCTACGAGCAGCGCGCCAAGGCGGCGCTCGAGGAACGGGTGCGGGCGCTCGGGATGCAGGATCGAATCGATCAGGTGCTGGTCCCAATCGAGCGAGTGCAGGAGCTGGGCAAGGGGGGGCAGCGCAAGATCTCCAGCCGCAAGTTCTTCCCTGGCTATATTTTTGTCCACATGGTGCTGGACGACGAGACCTGGCACGTGGTGCGCGAGACGCCCAAGGTGACTGGCTTTGTGGGTCATTCGACCAGTCCTCCCGAGGTTCCGGAGTCCGCCGTTCTGGAGATCACTCGGCAGATAGAGGAGGGGGCCCTGCGCCCCAAGCCCAAGGTTCTGTTCGAGGTTGGCGAGGCGGTCAAGGTAATCGACGGGCCGTTTCAGGATTTCAACGGTACCGTCGAGGAGGTCAAGCCCGACAAGGGCAAGGTGCGGGTGCTCATCTCGATCTTCGGACGTCCCACGCCGGTCGAGTTGGATTTCGTGCAGGTTGAAAAGTCCTAGAGGCGGGTTTCGCACGAACTGAGCGGCCGCTCGCACGGGGCCGGTGTGCCGATGCGCGCGCGGTCAGGGTGCAGAGCCGGCCAGAAGGTGGGAGCAAGTGGCAAAGAAAGTTGTCGGGCAGATCAAGCTTCAGATTCCGGCCGGTGCGGCGAATCCGTCGCCGCCGGTAGGTCCTGCGCTGGGGCAACGCGGCGTCAATATCATGGAGTTCTGCAAGACGTTCAACGCCCAGACCCAGAGCATGCAGGGGCTGATAATCCCCGTCATCGTGACCGTTTACGCCGATCGCTCTTTCACGTTCGTAACCAAGAGCCCTCCGGCGTCAGTGCTGCTGTTGAAAGCGGCGGGTCTCGAAAAGGGTTCGGCGGCGCCCAACAAGAATAAGGTGGGCAAGGTCGGACGAACGCAAATCGAGGAGATCGCCCGCACCAAGCTGAAGGACCTGACGGCACGAGACCTGGCAGCCGCGATGAAAACCGTCGAGGGGACTGCGCGCTCGATGGGTATCGAGGTGGCCGACTGAGCGCTTTGAGGGATTTATGGCGGGCAAGAAATACAGGGTGGCAGCGGAGCGTATCGACCGGTCAAGGCGCTATCCGCTGGAAGAAGCGATGAAGTTGGTTGCCGGCGCTACGGTGGCAAAGTTTGACGAAACGGTCGAATTGGCGGTTCGGCTGAACGTCGATCCGCGCCAGGCCGACCAGAACGTCCGCGGTACGGTGGTCCTGCCTAACGGCACGGGGCGTAACGTGCGCGTGCTGGTGCTCGCCAAGGGCGAGAAGGAACGCGAAGCGCGCGAGGCGGGCGCCGATTACGTGGGTGGCGACGAGCTGATACGTAAGATCCAGGAAGAGAACTGGCTCGATTTCGACCGCGTCGTGGCGACGCCGGATGTAATGGGCCAGGTGGGCCGCCTGGGCAAAATCCTTGGGCCGCGCGGCCTGATGCCCAATCCCAAAACCGGGACCGTTACCTTCGACGTAGCGAAGGCAGTCCGCGAGGTCAAGGCCGGGAAGATCGATTATCGGGTCGACAAGGCGGGAGTAATCCATGCGCCTGTCGGCAAGCTTAGCTTCGGCGAGGCAAAGCTTCTGCAGAATGCGCAGGCGCTACTCGACTCGGTAGCCAAGGCCAAACCCGCCAGCGCCAAGGGTAATTACGTCAAGAGTATCGCGCTCTCGTCGACGATGGGGCCCGGGGTGAAAGTGGACGCTGCGGCGGCGCGAAGCCTGACCGCAACGACATAGGAACGCGAGCTGACCCTAAAATGAAACGCGAAGAGAAAGCAGGGGCGGTAAACGAGCTTAGCGAGCGCCTGGGACGGGCGAAGATGGTGCTCGTTTCCGAGTACCGCGCGCTCACTGCCGAGGAGTCGACTGAGATGCGCCGGCGGTTTCGGGCCGTGCGCGGCGAATTCAAGGTTGCCAAGAACACCTTTATCCGCCGGGCAATCCGCGAAACGCCCTTCGGACCTTTGGATGAGAAGCTGGGCGGGCCGGTGGCGCTGGTGTTCAGCTTCGAGGACCCTGTCGAGGTGGCAAAGACCGCGCTGGCGATGCGGGAGCTGGCGGAAAAGTTTACAGTCCGCGGCGGCGTGCTTGACGGACGCCCGCTCTCGCTAGGCGAGGTTCAGACGCTGGCCGCACTGCCGCCGCGTGAAGTGGTAATGGCGCAACTTCTGGGTCTGCTGATGGCGCCTGCGCAACGCCTGGTGAGGCTGCTCAATGAACCGGGCTCGGCGCTGGCAAGGCTCCTCGACGCGGCGGCCAGAAAGCGCGGGGAAACAGCGCAGGGCGGCGCAGAGGACGATCGGAAAGCGGCAGGCGCGTAACCGCAGGTCCTGCGCGCCTCGCCCGGGGCGCATGGGCAGGAACGGGAAAACTTGACAAGGCGCGCAGGCCGGCCGGGTGAGGACGGCGGCGCGTAAGGATTCGCAAGGATAAGGAGAGATGGCGATGGCGGAAGTTCAGCTCAGCCGCGACCAGGTGAAGGAGTACCTCAAGAACCTGAGCCTGCTCGAGGCGGCGGCTTTGGTGAAGGATCTCGAACAGGAACTCGGCGTGTCGGCAGCGGCTCCGGTAGCGGTTGCGGCTGCTCCAGCAGCGGCGGGCGCCGGGGCGGCCGCCGCGGCGCCCGAGCAAGAGGAGTTCGCCGTAATGCTGACCGGCGCGGGCGACAAAAAGATCCAGGTGATCAAGGTCGTTCGCGAGCTTACCGGGCTCGGATTGAAGGAAGCCAAGGATTTGGTCGATGGCGCTCCCAAGGCGGTCAAGGAGGGGGTGTCGAAGGCCGAGGCCGAGGAAGTACAGAAAAAGCTCGTCGAAGCGGGAGCGACCGTCGAGCTGAAGTAGGGCCGCTGTTGACGCTCAGTCACCGTGGTCATGGTTGCGCGATGGCGCCTGCGGGCGGGAGTGGGGAACTGCCGGCCGAGGTGACCGGTTGCGACGGACTTCGTCGCGGCGCTGACGCGCGGCCCAAGGCCGGTGTGCCGCCGGCCGTATGAGGAAGTAATGGCTCAGTCGCAGGTCACGAGCAATTTTCGTTTGCGCCGTTCCTTCGGGAAAATCCGCAAGATCATCGACATCCCGAACCTGGTCGAAATCCAGCGGCGCTCTTACGAGGACTTTCTGCAGCGCGACGTCAGGCCCGAGGAGCGGGCCAACAAGGGGCTGCAGGCGGTCTTCAAGTCGGTTTTCCCAATAAAGGATTTCAACGAGACGGCTTCGCTCGAGTTCGTGAGCTACGAACTGGGAGAGCCCAAGTACGACGTCGAAGAATGCCGCCAGCGGGGCATGACTCACGCCGCGCCGATCAAGGTGAAGATTCAGCTCGTCATCTGGGAGGTCGGCGGCGGCCGGCGCTCGATCAAGAACGTCAAGGAGCAGGAAGTCTACTTCGGCGAAGTGCCGCTGATGACCCGCAACGCCACCTTCATGGTGAACGGCACCGAGCGCGTCATCGTCTCCCAGCTCCATCGCTCGCCTGGGGTTTTCTTCGAGCACGACAAGGGCAAGACCCATGCGACCGGCAAGCTGCTCTATTCCGCCCGGATTATTCCGTACCGGGGCGGCTGGATCGACTTCGAGTTCGATCCGCGCGACGTGTTCCATGTGCGGATCGACCGGCGCCGCAAGTTTCCGGCCACGGTGCTGCTGCGCGCGCTCGGGATGACGACTGAGGATCTGCTAAACTACT
>JAJYVB010000216.1 GCA_021792265.1 Deltaproteobacteria bacterium
CGCGAATTATCGCGGGCGACGGCGCAGCGATAACAATCATCGAGGAATTCACTGAAATTGACTTCGGACTTTTCGAGGGGTTGACCGCCGAGGAAATCGCCGCGCGTTACCCGTTTGACTACGAGCCCTGGCGACGCAACCGCTTCGCGCCCGATTACCGTTACCCGGGCGGCGAGAGCCGAAGCGAGTTCCAGGAACGCATAAAACGCGGGGTCGCACGGCTACAGGAGCGCTGGGAATCGCGCGCGAACGGTGAAAGGTCCGGACACGCCCTGCTGGCCGCCCATCGCGGCGTCATTCGCGAGATCGCCCGCCACTTGGCAGCCGTCGAGCCAGCGGTTGAACTCGGCTCGGTCCAGATCCTGGAGGCTTGCAAAGGCCGCTGGCGTCCTGTGGTCCTCGATGCAGTTGACCATCTCGATACCCGGTAGCCCGCCGCAGCCACGCGGCATCTGAGCACCACAACGCATGAGGCTCTGCAGCGGCCGCGACCGGCGCTGCGTCCTGACGGGCTGCTGCTAGAGGCGCCTCAGCACCGCCATCCAGCGCCCGAAGCATCGTTCGATCGGCCGGTCGAACGAGAGGTCCGCATAACAGGCAACCAATTTGAAACGCCCTGAAGCGGCCGCCGCAAGCTCCATCACGGGCGGCACGATATAGCGCACCGGCACCACGTCGCACGTGGTAACTACACCGTCGTGGAAACGAATTTGGCATTCGAGCTCGTAAACGGACTGGAGTCCGGAGCACCAGGTTATCGGCCGGTGGAACTCCCGGACCGCGACCCGCGTGGTTCCGACTCTGACGCTGCGCCGGCGCCATAACTTGCGGCGCGTCTCAAGTTCGATACCGTCGTGGCGATCGATATCGATGCAGTAGAGCGCGCCGCGGCGCAGCAGCGCGGCAACCGAGCGCAGGTGGCCAAGCATGGCCCCGTTGGAGGTCAGCACCGGGAAGGTTTCCGACATGAAAATGGCAGCGTCGAACGGCCGCTCGGGCAGGCGGAAACGCTCGATACGCCGGCGGTAGAAACGCACTCGATCCTTCGAGCCTGTCGCCACCCGGCCGGCCGCGATCATAGTCGGTGCACGGTCGACGCCGACCACCCGGATCCCGCCGTCTGCGAGCAATTTCCCGTGGGGAGAGTCGCCGCAGGCAAGGTCAAGCACGCGGCCCACGGGACGGCGCAGATGGCGGCGCCAAGTCTGTCTAAGAAAGTTCACTTCGGCCTGGATCTCGCCGGGCCGCTCCATATGTACGCGCCTGAATATCGCGGGAAACTCGTAGATACTGCGTTCCATCGGGAACAAAGCTTAGCCGCTTGCAAGCACGATCTACACGAATTCATCATCAGGGGCAGCTTGACCGGCATTTGCGCGGCCTGCCACCGGCACCCGTCAGCCCTTCCGCAAAACAGCAATTCCTGCTTTTCTGTCAATCGGTGACCCGGTTATGGCATCGACAAAAATCGCCGAACTGAAGGCGCGGGAAATTCTCGATTCGCGCGGTAACCCAACCATTGAGGTCGACCTTCGCCTCGAAAACGGTGCCGTCGGCCGCGCTGCCGTCCCCTCCGGCGCCTCGACTGGTGCACACGAGGCGGTCGAGCTTCGAGACGGCGACGCAAAGCGCTTCGGAGGCAAGGGCGTGCGGCGTGCGGTCGAAAACGTCACGGGCCTCGTTGCTAAGGCGGTCATCGGCATGGACGCCATGGATCAGGCTGCCCTTGACGCCCGGCTGGTCGAACTTGACGGCACCGAGAACAAGTCGCGCCTGGGAGCGAACGCGACGCTCGGAGTGTCGCTGGCGAACGCCTGGGCCGCAGCGGCCGCGCGCAGGCTGCCGCTTTATCTCCACCTGGCGCCTGACGCTCACGTGATGCCCGTTCCGATGATGAACGTGCTTAACGGCGGCAAGCATGCCGACTCGAGCGTTGACATGCAGGAGTTCATGATCGTTCCGCACGGTGCTGCCGACTACCCGACCGCGCTCCGAATGGGCGTCGAGGTTTTTCACGCCCTGGCGGCGGTGCTGAAGCAACGCGGGTGCTCAACCAATGTCGGTGACGAGGGTGGCTTCGCTCCCAACCTTGCCGACAACGAAGAGCCGCTCGTGGTGATTTTGCAGGCCATTGAGCGTGCCGGTTATCGGCCCGGCGCCGACGTCTCAATTGCGCTCGATCCCGCTTCGAGCGAATTCTGCGAAGGCACGAGTTACGTTTTCGCGCGCTCCGACAAGCGGCGGCGCAGCGCCGAAGAGATGGTGGCCTTTTATGCCGATTGGCTGCGGCGCTACCCGATCGTCTCGCTCGAGGACGGGCTTGCCGAGGACGACTGGGACGGATGGCGCCTCCTCACGCGCGAGCTAGGCGCCAGCGTCCAACTGGTGGGCGACGACCTTTTCGTGACCAATCCCAAGCGCCTGCAGCGCGGAATCCGTGAAGGCATCGCCAACTCGATCCTGATCAAGCTCAACCAGATCGGCACGCTCACGGAAACGCTGAAAACCATCGAGGTTGCAAAAGCCGCCGGTTATACGGCTGTCATCTCCCACCGCTCGGGCGAGACCGAAGACACGAGCATCGCGGACCTCGCCGTCGCAACGGGAGTCGGCCAGATCAAGACCGGCTCGGTATGCCGCGGCGAACGGATTGCAAAGTATAACCGCCTTTTGCGGATCGCCGAGGAACTGGGCGACCGTGCGGTCTATCCGGCAACGGCCGCCTTTGCGCGGAGCGCCGCGTCGTGAGCGCCCGACCGCCGGTCACGACACTGGTAATCTTTGACGGCTGGGGCCTGCGCAGCGAGCGCGCCGGCAATGCTATAGCACTTGCGCGCACGCCCGCGATGGACCGGCTTTACGCGTCGTATGCCCATACGGAGCTCAACGCTTCGGGAGAAGCGGTTGGCCTGCTGCCGGGCGTCATGGGGAATTCTGAGGTCGGGCATCTGACGATCGGGAGCGGGCGCGCTATCTACCAGGACGTGATGCGCATCAGCCGGGCCATCAGCGATGGTTCTTTTTTCAGCAACCCGGTTCTGACACAAGCGATACAGCGTGCGGCGAACCCGGGGACACCTCAAGCGACACTTCATCTTTGGGGCTTGCTCTCGGACGCGAGCGTGCACAGCCATATCGACCATCTGTTCGCTCTCCTCGACATGGCAGCGCGCGGCGGAGTAAAGCGTATCGCAGTTCACGCGGTGCTCGACGGTCGCGACACGCCGCCGCGCTCGGCGCTCGGGTACGTTGACAAACTTGAAGCAAAACTTAAGGAATTGGGGCGCGGCCGCATCGCGACTGTGAGCGGCCGGTATTTTGCGATGGACCGCGATCGGCGGTGGGAACGTACCGAACGGGCGTGGCACGCCGTATGCCTCGGTCAGGCTCCTTTAGCACCAACCGCGCGCGCGGCGGTCGAAGCTTCTTACGCCGCAGACAAGGGCGACGAGTTCGTCGAGCCGCGCGTCGTCGGAGATCCTGGGCCGATCGTCCCCGGCGACCAGGTCATCTGCTTCAACTTCCGGGCTGACCGTGCGCGCCAGTTGACGGCGGCGCTCGCGCTGAATGACTTCACCGGCTTTAGGCGCGAGCATTTTCCTCAAATCGGCTACGTATGCATGACCGAGTACGACCGAACCTTCAACCTCCCGCTTGCCTTCGGTCCCGAACAGGTCCGCAACACCCTAGCCGAGGTTTTCGCACGCCATCAAGTGCGCAACCTCCGGATCGCCGAAACCGAGAAGTACGCGCATGTAACCTACTTTTTCAACGGCGGCGTGGAGCAGGCCTTTCCCGGCGAGGATCGCATCCTGATCCCATCGTCGAAGGTCGTAACCTATGACCTGGAGCCCGAGATGCGGGCGCTGCAGGTGGCCGGCCGCGCCGCGCAGGAGATCGAAAACGGGCGCTTTGACGTAGTGATCGTTAACTTCGCCAACCCCGACATGGTCGGCCACAGCGGGAACCTTGAGGCTACGGTGACGGCGGTCGAAACCAGCGATCTAGCCCTGGCCCGCCTTGCGTCGGCAATCGAGTCCAGAGGCGGCGTACTGCTCGTGACCTCGGATCACGGCAACGCTGAGTTCATGAAGGATCCCGCCACCGCCCAGCCGCACACGGCGCATACCACCAATCCGGTTCCGTTCATCCTGGCCGACCGCTCGTATCACGGACGCCTGCGTTCGCACGGGACGCTCGCCGACATCGCCCCGACGATGCTCGGGATACTGGGGCTTGCGGTCCCGCCCGAGATGACGGGCCGGGATTTGCGCGAGGCGGGCTAGAGGCAAGGCAAAGATTTGGCCAGACTGCCGGGCTGAGGCGCCGTGCAAACGTCTGCGCCGATGGCCGGCGCTCTACCAACGAACGATTTGCTCGTAAATTTTTGGCAGCTGCCGGGGCAGCGATCCGATGTCTTCGATCACCAGGTATTGCGACTCCTGGCACATCTGGCGCAGGTAGTCGTGGCCGGTCTTATCGACGGTGATGCAGAACGGCATGACGCCGGCCATCTCGAGTTCCCTGAGCGCAACCATGGTGTCCTGGATTCCATAGGCGTGCGAGCGGCGGTCCTGGCCGTAATCGAAATCCTGCGGGAAACCGTCGCTTAGCATAATCATGTGGCGGGCCCGGCAGGTAACGTCCTTGAATTTTTCGCGCACGTGCCGGATCGCCGGCCCCATCCGGGTCGAGCGCTTTGGTTCGACGGAACCTACCCGCGCTTTCACCTCCTCGGTCAGTTCCTGATTGAATTCCTTGATTATGTAGAACTCGACATTGTCGCGGCCGTGACCCGAGAAGCCCATGATGGCGTAAGTATCGCCCAACTCCTCGAGCGCCTGTGCCATTATAACCAGCGCTTCCTTGTTGACGTCGATTACCCGCCGCGGCCGGCTCAGCCGGTGTTCGCGACCCTGCCAGGTTTTTGCCCAGTCGTTCTGGTCGTCGTCCTGCGGGGAGTAACGGACTTCGCGCGCGATCGGCTCGTCGGTCGACGCCGACATGTCGAGCAGGAACAGCGTCGCGACGTCCCGCGCCTCTTTTTTCCGCGCCCGGTACACGCGCCCGTCGGGCATCTGCCCCATCCTGGCTGCCACCCGGCTCTCGACCGTGCGATCGAAGTCGATTTCCTCGCCGTCTTCGAGGCCGCGCACCAGACGGTACGAAGCCGGGCGGATTCGCTGAAAGTGGCGCCTGACTTGCGGCAGCGTCTCGGCATAGCGCGCAAGCGTCCGGCCGAAGAATTCACCGTCGTCGCCGTTCAACTCTATCTCGCGCAGCCGGCACCAGTTGTGCCGGTACGAGCCGAGCATGTAGTCCCACTCGTCGTAAGCGTAATAAGAGTCGTTGCGCCCGCTCCGGGTAAAGAAACGGCCCGGATTGGCAGTTGCACCCACCTCGCAAAGCTGCTCACGAAGCTGCGCCAGCTCGTTGAGTTGTTTGGCGTCGAGCTGGGTTATGAACTCACGGTAGCCGTCGGACTCTCCACCTTCGCCCAAAGAAAGTTCGGCGCCGAGGTCGAGCAGGCGGCGAAGCTCTTCGGCAGTGAGACCGTGAGCGTTGCCGGCAGCTTTGCCACGTCCTAAGGTTCTAATCCTGCTCTGATTGCCGTCTGCAGCACCGGTGCCGTCTTCGCCCTGCCGCCCGTCGCCGGAGGCCATGTCAGCACCGCCAGCGTCCTGCCCGGCTTGAGCGGCAAGGTCGTTGCGCAAAGTCAGCAGGTCTTCTTCGCCGTTGCCATTGGCC
>JAJYVB010000217.1:0-2564 GCA_021792265.1 Deltaproteobacteria bacterium
GTCGGATGCTGCGGCACGGCGCTGACACAAGGTGGCGGGCAAGGGCGCGCGTAGCGCATACCGGGCGGCAGCGGCTCCAGCGTTGGCGGCTATCGATAGTCGGCTAAACGAACCGGAAAAGTTGCTCGCAACATTTCTTTTGCGGCCCATGGATCACAGCCGCGAGGCCGGCCAGCTTGCTCCGGCCGGCCGGCGCTCCGTATCATAGCGAGCGATGGGATCGGCGCCACGGCTTTCCGAGCCGCCAGGAGCGGTCAGCGGGTCTCGGGCGCTGGCCGCTGTCAAAATCGCTCTTCTGATGGCGCTCGCCGCCTTTGTGCTCTACCTGTTTTGGGACGGCTCGCAATGGTTCAGGAACCCGCGAGCAATCAAGGCAGACGTGGTCACCTGGGGCGTATGGGGCCCGGTCGGTTACATTCTGCTCTATGCGGTTGGGCCGTCGCTTCTGCTTCCAGGCGCGGTAATGACGCTTGCCGGAGGGTTGGCGTTCGGCGCGCTTTGGGGCACGGCTTACGCGCTCGCGGGTGCGAATCTGGGTGCGCTGGTGGCGTTCGGCGCTGGCCGATTCCTGGGGCGCGACTTTGTGCGCAGGCTGGTGGACGACCGCTTCGATGCGCTGGCCGACCGGATCGCTCGCCATGGCTTTCGGATCATTTTCTACCTGCGGATAGTTCCGGTGATCCCTTACAACGCACTGAACCTGCTCGCCGGCGCGTCGCCAATTGGCTTTCGCGACTATTTGTGGGCAAGCCTTATCGGGATGATACCCGGGACCATCGTTTTTGCCCTGATGGGTGACGCGCTCACCCATCCAGCGTCAGCCCGGTTCTTTATAGCGCTCGCGCTGACGGTAGCGGTCGTGGTGGTGGGCGAGGTCTTCCGGAGAAGAGGGTCCGTGGAGCTGCGCGGGTAGTTGGTACCGTGGCTGGACTGGACGCATATGGGCCGTCCGTTTAGCCTGACGCGCCGGGCGCTACGCGAAGAGGCGCCTTGAGCTGACAAAGTCAAAGTGGCGACGAATCCGTCCAAGGAAGTGTCAGAGACGGTCTGCCTGCTCGGGATCGGCGAGCGCGCGCCGCGCGAGTTTCGACTCGACGGCGAGAAGTTCTCCATTGGAAGCGGAGCCGACAACGACCTCGTAATAGCTGACCCCACCGTCTCACGCCGCCACGCCGCCATTTGTCGGCGCTCAAACACATACCTTGTGTCCGACCTGGGCTCTACCAACGGTACGTTCGTGAACGGCCGACCGATCCGGCAGCCCACGACGCTGAGCCGCGGCGACGAACTGCGATTGGGCGCCGTGCGCATGGTTTTCGTCGCCGACTTCCCGGCGGCACGGTCCGATAGCGGAATATTCAGTAGCAAGCGGGTCCGTTTAACCGGCGCAATTGTGGCTGTGCTGGCGCTGTTCGCGCTCGGCTTCGCCACGGTCGAGTATGTTTTCAACTGGAGCGCGCTCGAAGAGTTGGGGCCCAGCCAAAGCAAATCACTCGCCGACAAACGCTCTGTTGAGATAGGTGTCGGGTCGCTGCACGGAAAGACGTCCGGCGCCGGCGTGCCAAAGGCTGCGGCCTCTGACCATGCGGGTGGGGCGCGTGTTTCCAAGGCTACGGTGGGAGGCTCGGCGGGTGAAACACCGGCCGGTCCAAGCGCGGCCGGGGGCCTGGCACCGGCATGGGTTCAGCGAATCAACTACTATCGGGCGATGGTTGGGCTCCAGCCGGTCGTCGAAGACGCCGCGCTTGACCGTGGCGATAGCCTCCACGCCCGTTACTTGGTCAAGACCTACGGCGCCGACATCCGCAAAGGCAGGATCGAGGGTGCGGCGATGCATTCGGAGGAGTCCTCCAGCCCTTGGTTCACGCCCGAAGGGCTTAAGGCGGCGCGGTCAAGCGACATAAGCGCATGGGCGGGCAAAAGCGGACGGGGAGGGTCGGCCGAGGTGATCGACAACCTCGTGAGTATCCCGTTTCACCGGCTTTGGATATTGGATCCCGCCCTTAGGCGGGTCGGCTACGGCGAGTACTGCGAGAGTGGGGCGTGCGCGTCCGCGCTCGACATTCTCAACGCCAGCGATATGCCCTCGTTGAGAGCCGTGGCGCTCAAGGAGCCGGTACGCTTTCCCGCTGCAGGATCGACAGTAGGGCTGCGTTCCTTGGAGGGTGAGTGGCCGGACCCGCTAAGCTCATGTCCCGGCTACATCGCCCCTGCCGGTCTCGCGGTAACCCTTCAGCTCGGCAATATGATAACGGCCGCACTTGGCAGCTATCGCCTGACCCGCCATGGCGAGGAAGTTGAAAGCTGCGGCTTCGACGCACAGAGCTATCGGAATCCCGACCCTGCAGCACAGGCACGCGCCCGGGGCGTGCTCCACGAGTTGGGAACGGTGGTGGTCATTCCGAGAAAGCCGCTGCGGCCGGGCCGGTACGAAGTGTCGCTGGTCGTCGCGGGGCAGAGTTACGACTGGTCGTTCACCGTCCGATAGCGCTGCTGCTGGGGCTGGCTACCCCTTGAGCACGAAAGGACGGCGCAGCATCAGGTGCCCGCCGTCCAGCTCGCCA
>JAJYVB010000217.1:2574-5745 GCA_021792265.1 Deltaproteobacteria bacterium
GCCAGGTAGCGTTTCTGCTCGGCCGAAAGGCTGTCAATCCTGATACCCATCGCGTCGAGCTTGAGTCCTGCCACCTCGTTCTCGATCTCACTGGGAACGGTATGCACCTTGACGGCAAGCTCGGCACCGGAAGTAACCCAGTGCGCAGCGAGCGCCTGGGTGGCGAAGCTCATGTCCATCACTTGCGCCGGATGACCCTCGGCGCAGGCAAGGTTTACCAGGCGCCCTTGACCTAGGAGGATGATTTTGCGGCCGCCCGCAAAGTGAAACACTTCAGCCTCGCGCGCCGGATGGCGCTCGACCTTGCGTGCGAGCTTACGCAGCGAGGCGATGTCAACTTCCACGTCGAAGTGTCCCGAATTGGCAACGATCGCCCCGTCCTTCATCGATTTGAAGTGGCTTGCGCCGATTACCTGCTTGTCACCGGTTACGGTGATGAAGATATCCCCAGCGCGTGCCGCGTCGGCCATCGGCATCACCCGGAAGCCGTCGAGTGCCGCCTCGAGGGCCCGGATCGGATCGACCTCGGTCACGATAACGTTGGCGCCTAGTCCGCGCGCGCGAGTAGCCACTCCCCGGCCGCACCATCCGTAGCCGGCCACGACCACGACCGATCCGGCGATCAGCCGGCCGGTTGCGCGTATTACCGCGTCCATCGTTGACTGGCCGGTCCCGTAACGGTTGTCGAACAGGAACTTGGTCTGGGCGTCGTTGACCGCGACTACAGGAATCTTCAGCGCCCGATCCTGCTCCATTGCCCGCAGGCGAATGACCCCGGTAGTGGTTTCCTCCATGCTCGCCTTGACCTCATGCGCCTGGTCGGCGAACTCGGTGTGTAGGAGGCTCACCAGGTCCGCACCATCATCCATCGTTACCGTCGGATGGCGCGACAGGACCGTGCGCAGGTGGGAGTAGTAGCGGTCGCGATCCTCGGCTCGCACGGCGAAGGCGGCAATGCCGTAGTCCTGTACCAGGGCGGCCGCGACGTCGTCCTGCGTTGAGAGCGGGTTCGAGGCGCAGCACACCACTTCGGCGCCGCCCGCCTTGAGCGTGCGCAGCAAATTGGCGGTCTCAGTCGTGATATGGAGACAAGCGGCAAGGCGCTGTCCGCGCAGCGGGCGGTCTTTGGCGAACCGCTCGCGGATACGCCGGAGCACTGGCATCTGGTCGTCCGCCCATTCGATCCGGGCGCGCCCCGCAGGCGCTAGGCTCAGGTCGCGGACGTCGTAGTCAGTCATGGCGCCGCCACGGCGCGTCGCAGGCATGGCTTTGCGTTTGCTGGCTTTGGCTTGCACTAGAGAGAATCTCCTTGTCCGAGGTGTCGAAACGGAAACGCCGTATCAGCAGTGGCTTAACGGCCGCCGACTGCGCCCTTGAGAGCTTCAACCATATCGAGCCGCTCCCAGGGGAACAGGTCGTTTTGCGGAGCACGGCCAAAATGGCCGTAGGCCGCCGTCGCCTTGTAAATCGGCCGGGTGAGGCCCAGCGTGCGGATGATGCCGGCGGGGCGGAAATCGAAAAGCTCCTTGATCGCTGAAGAGAGCTTGGCGTTAGACACGGTCGCGGTGTCGAAGGTGTCGACCAGCAGCGATACCGGCTCGCTTACCCCGATGGCGTAAGCCACCTGGATTTCGCACTTGGCTGCAAGGCCTGCAGCTACGATATTCTTTGCCACATAGCGCGCCATGTAACAGGCTGAGCGATCGACCTTGCTCGGGTCCTTGCCCGAAAGCGCCCCGCCGCCGTGACGGCTGTAACCGCCGTAAGTATCGACAATGATTTTGCGTCCAGTCACTCCGCAGTCGCCGTGCGGCCCTCCAACTACGAAACGGCCTGTCGGATTGACCAGGAAGCGCGTCGACTTGTCGATGAGATGCTCGGGGACCGTCTTGCGAATAAGTTCCTCGATGATCGCTTCGCGGACTTGCTCATGTGTGACCTCGGGAGTGTGCTGCGTGGAGACGACGATCGCGGTCACGCCCACGGGGCGCCCGCCTACGTAGCGCACAGTGACCTGGCTTTTGCCGTCGGGGCGCAAAAAGCCGAGCCGGCGCTCACGGCGCATCCGCGCCAGATTCAGCATGAGGTGATGGGCGAGCGAGATCGGCAGCGGCATCAGCTCCTCGGTCTCGTCGCATGCAAAGCCGAACATCAAGCCCTGGTCGCCAGCGCCCTGTTCCTTGAACAGTCCCTCGCCGGCCGTCACGCCCTGGGAGATATCGGGCGATTGCGGCTCGATGGCCGTCAGCACGGCGCATCGATTGCCGTTGAAGCCGATAGCGTCGTCGTCGTAACCGATCTCGCAAACGGTCTTGCGGGCGATATCGACGTAATCAGCCTTCGTGCGGGTGGTGATTTCGCCGGCCAGCACTATAAGGCCGGTCTTGACCAACGATTCAAGGGCGACCCGTGAGGCCGGATCGCTGGCCAATAGCGCGTCCAGAACCGCGTCGGAAATCTGATCGCAGACCTTATCCGGATGACCCTCGGAAACCGACTCGGAAGTGAACAGAAACTCCTTGAGCGACATCTTGATTCCGACTCCTTAGGAACAACCGCGAGACAGGCGCCGCATCGTATTCCAGACAGACCCTAGCGCCGCGACCGCTCGAAGCTCAGCTCACCCCGCACACGCTCCGCGAGCCGACTCCTGTAGCTACCGAAGATTGTTGCAGCGGGGCTAATCTTAGGTTGTTTTTCTATATCGGTTTACCATGGGCCAATCAAGGTGACCGGCCACGCTGCGCGCCACGACGTCGTCACTCTTCACCGAAGCGTGCGTCAAACAGCGTTTTCAATGCTTGCACAGCTCGCTCCGCGTCGTGCCCTTCCGCTCGCACGCTGATCTTTGCACCGCGGCCCGCCCCAAGCATCATCATGCCTGTGATGCTACGCGCATCGACCCGGTTCTTGCCACGCGTGAGTGTTACGTTGGCCTTAAGGTCATGCAGCGTCTCGGCGACGGCCGTCGCCGCTCGCAGATGAAGCCCGAGCCGGTTCTTGACCACCAACGTCGCCTCCGCAGCAGCCACGCGATTAAGATAAGGCTTCCTTGGCGCAGAGGTAAACTACCGGCCCTGAAAAAACTGCCTTCTTGCAGCTTGCGCCCAACCAGCAGGTTGGTGAAAAAGCCTTTTCACCAACCTGCTGCCCTCACTGTAGTCTCTCCCG
>JAJYVB010000218.1 GCA_021792265.1 Deltaproteobacteria bacterium
CGGTCAACCGCAGGTCGTCTGGCTTGCTGAAAGAGAGCGCCGGGCGAAGAGCTTCGTTATGGTCGCGATCAAACGGGCGTATGAACCTCCCAGCCGAGGCGACGGAACGAGGATACTGGTTGATCGCCTATGGCCGCGCGGCCTGAAGAAAGAGAATGCGCTTGTCGCGAAATGGATGCGCGATCTGGGTCCGAGCGGCGAGCTGAGGCGGTTTTTCGGCCACGACCCTGAGCGATGGAAGGAATTCCGAACACGGTATCTGGCCGAACTCAAACGGCTCGAAGCGCGTTGCCTGCTCGAGGAACTGTTGGAGGTCGCGCGCAAGGGAAAGCTTACGCTGGTTTACAGCGCGAAGGACGAGGCGCACAACCAGGCGGTCGTGATTAAAGAAGTACTCGATTCAGAACTATGAATTTTTATACTTTCTCAAACTCGCAGAAGTTTTAATTGACGGAGGGCTGGAGGCAATGGCCGAGCATTTCTTTCCCCACGACACTCGCCAGGATTTGCAAAAGCTGCGCTCACTGAAACCGGACCTCTACAAAGCATTTCACGACTTTAGCCAGGCGGTGTTCAAAGACGGCGCGCTGTCGAGCAAAACCAAGCATCTAATCGCCATCGGCGTAGCGCATGTTACCCAGTGCCCTTGGTGTATCAGCGCGCACACGAGGCTCGCCAAATCTATGGGGAGCACCGACGAAGAGATCGCTGAAGCAATCTTTGTCGCGATGGAGATGCGCGCCGGCGCGGCCTACACGCACGGTTCCATCGCCATCGAGGCGGCCGCACAGGCCGATCAATGCTGATGCCATGAAATTAGAGCTGGCTTGAGTTCCAGGAGGATGCTTGGACGCCGAATCCCGGCGACTGATGCGCCTGGGGATCGGGAAAGCACTAATAAGGATCGCGGCGACCAGGGCGAGTAACCGGGTCCCAGCTCGGGACTAGCCGGGATTGTTGGCAACCCGGCCTGCTGCCGGAGTGCGCTGGACTTAAGGAGGGATGTATGTCGCTTCAAGCTGAACGTGGCGCGCAGAGGCAGGAATCGCAGGCGTTGCGTCCCCAGCCTGGCGGGGTGCTGCTGCTTGATCTTGATGACGAGGTCGCGCACCTCAAGTCCTCAGAGGCGTGGGAGCGAACCGATCGGGCAAGCAAAAGCCTGGTCAAGGATCGCAGCCTGAACCTCTTGTTGTTGGTTCTCAAGGCTGGCGCCCATCTCCATGAGCACCACATCAGGGGACCCTTCACGGTTATGCTGATGTCCGGCTCGGCGGTGTTCCATGGCGGCCATCAGGACTATTCACTGCAACCCGGATCGGTAGTAGCCGTCGACGAGGGAATAGCCCACTCGGCAGAAGCTCTCGCCGAGTCGGTCCTTCTGATTACCACTTCGATGGGCCGGGCCGGCTAGAGTTTGCCGGTTGATCAGCAGGGGCGATAGTATTTTCGCCAGTCAATAGATAGTCAAGTCGAGAAAGGTGTAGGATAAAGTGCCCCAACGAAAAATGACCTTCCGGAAAAAATTCGGGCCGAGATCGTTCCTGTTCTGGCCGCGCGGCTTGCCGACTCCGTCGATCTGATGCATCAGGCCAGGCAGGCGCACTGGAACTTGAAGGGGCCGTCCTTCATCGCGCTTCACAAGTTGTTTGATGAAATTGTGGATGCCGCCGGGGAATTCATGGACCTGATCGCGGAGCGTATCGTTCAGCTCGGCGCCGCGGCCGAGGGCACGATCCAGGCTGCGGCGAAGCATTCGACGCTCAAGGAGTATCCGCTCGGCGTCAGTGCCGAACACGATCACGTTGAGGCACTTTCATCGGCGCTGGCTGCCTACGGCAAGGGTATCCGCCGCGCGATCGACGAGAGAGACCGGCTTGGCGACAAGGACACAGCCGACCTTTTCACCGAGATCTCCCGCGGCACCGACAAGCATCTTTGGTTTGTGGAAGCGCATCTGGGTTAAAGTTTTTGCGCGAGCGCCCATGATGCGCGGCGAGAGTATCGACGCAGGCTCCTTGCCCGAGACACCAACTCAGTAGTTCACGCGGACTGGCGCGGTGCCAGTTTGGCTACGTCGGCGCGCCGAGTATCCGTCTTGTACGGAGCCGGGGCTACCGTTGCCCGGATTTCCTTCTGCGGCTGGCCCGGTTCGCCCCAAATGACCGTAACCGCGGTGCCGGGCGCGCTATGCTCAATGTCGATAGTGCATAGCGAGAGCATCTGGCGGAAGTAGTAGCTGTAACCCCGCGAGGTCGCGACGCCGACGAGCTTGCCGTTCTTCAGAAGCTTGTCGGTGTACATGAAGCCGCGCTGATCGCGCGGAATCTCCATGTACTGGTACGGCTTGCCCTGACGAAAGAGCGAGGCGTAAACGTCAACAACGTCTTCGGGGTTCCAGACGAGCGTTCTCATCGCCCGCTTCGGATGAGCGACTTCGGCCTCGAGCGCTTTGCGGCCGATAAAGTCGTGGTCGAACTTTATGTTTTTTGCCCAGCCGAGTTCCACCGGGCTCCGGTACCAGGCGCTCACGTCGTCAGCCTCGAAGCTTCCCGCGAGGTTAAAGGTCGCCGCATATGCCGGCATGGCGGCCTTGAACTCGGCAAGGTACTCCTCCATGTCGCTCCCGAAGATGGCCGGCAGGTAGTCGGTCACGATCGTCGGAAAGCAAGCCTCGAGATGATTAATGTAAACGGTTCGTCCACCCAGGCGCCGAATACCGAACTCCCTGCCGGCTTCCATAATGGCGTCGTAGATCTCGCTGGCATAGTGGCGCGGACCTTGGAGCTCGTATCCGATCTCACCCGCCATCCCCTGGCGAAGGGCCACAACCTCGCGGCCGTTGATGCGGACCTTACCGAAGTGCATGAACCTGATATCGCGGATGCTCTGACCGGCTGCCTTCTCGACCACGTAGAGCGCGTTGGGGCCGGAAACCTGGAAGTTGAACCAGTCGTCCTCTTCGGAAGCTGCGTTGTAGCGCCCATGGCGCAGCTTGTAATCGGCCCAGAACCCTCCCCGGCCGAACAGCATGAATTCCTCTTCGCCGAGCCGGCTCAAAATGCCTTCGTGGATGACCTTACCTGCATCGTTGCAATGGATGACGTGCTTGGCTTGGCCGATGCTGAATTTTGCAAAGCTGTTGACTGAGATGTCAGCGAAAAGCTTCAACGCTTCCGGCCCTCTGAAGCGCCGTTCCCAGAGGAACGACCAGTCGCCGATGTAGCACGTTTCCTTCCAGGACATGCTCTCGTCAATCCAGTCGGTATACTCGGGCAGCCCCCACCGGACCGTGAAGTAACCCTCGGGCGTGGTCCTCATCTGTTCGACTGTCAAAGACATAACCAGTTCCTCATGTTTTAGTTTAATTTTCCAATAAGCCGCCGCCCGGCCGGCAACCGCCTCTTACCCCGTCCACAAGCTTGCCACAGCGAAAGATCCCGTATTCCGTCTCCGATGCAGCTCCGCGTATAGGTCAGACAGCCTCTTTCTGCAAGGACCCCGAGGCCTTATTGCGAGCTCAAAACGGGCTTCTGCGTCATCGCCCGCGCCTCCCGCCAGGCCGTTTGTGCTAGACTCGCGCCGGTATAAATAGTATTTTGGGTGCATCTTAAAGCGACGCGCGCCTTCGGTCGCGGGCAAGCCAAAAAGCGGCAGCGCGCGCAAGACCGGGCGCGGGCGGAGGAAAATCGTGGGTAGACTTAACGAAGCGATTCGCAGCCACCATCGCGAACTCGAGGCAAAGCTCGGCCAACACGTCGAGGCAATCGTCAACCAGAACAATTCAGGGGCGGGCGCCGACGCCTTTATCGCCTATCTCAAGCAAGAGCTTCTACCCCACGCTACGAGTGAGGAGCGCGAGTTGTATCCGATGGTGGACGAGCTTGTCCGCAAGCACGGGCGGCCAACTGCTACGATGAGCGTCGACCACGAGGCGATCGCCGACCTCGCCGGACGGTTCGCGCAGGCGGCTGCAGCGCTGCGGGACGCCCCCGCTGAGCGTCGTGCGGCCCTCGCCCAGTCGTTGAGAGATCTTGCGATCCGGCTCGACGCGGTTATCCGGCTGCACCTGTCGAAAGAAGAGCGCGCGTACCTTCCGCTCGTCGAACAGCATGTCTCCGCCGACGAGCAGCATCGGGCGCTCGAACGGCTGCACGCTGCCTATCACGGGCATCACTGAAACTCTTCATAACGTTACGGCGGTTCGTCGGCACGGCTGGCGGGCCGCCGCACTCTTTTGGCAATCGCTGCAAAAGGGCAGCGGGTTTGGCGCCTTCCGATTTTCGCCCGTTTTAAAAAGCGGCGAACCTGCCTGACTTGCAGGATTCGGATTTTCGTTGCAAAAGTGAAGCGCAGAGTGTACGCGCCGAACGGAGCTGTGATAGGGTCTGCGCAACCGCTGGGGTAAGACGGCATCGACATTCCTCGGCCCCGGGGATAGGAACAAAACCGCACAACCGTTGCAGCTCGGACGTGGCGTCTGGTAGTGCAGGCGTTTCTGACGCCAAAACTCTGTTGACCCGGAGAATATAAGCTATGTCTTCCGCTTCACGCCCAAAGGATATGCGGACATGGATCGCTGACCTCGAGGAGGCGGGCGAACTCATTCGAATCGACAAACCGGTCGATCCTTTGACCCAGATGGGTGCGCTACTCTACCAATCGCGCGAGAAGGCTCTTCTCTTCGAGAACTTGCCGCACGGCTGGCGTTCGCTTGGCCAGGCACCGGCAAACGTTCGTCATGCCGCAATCGCCTTTGGCACCACCCAGGAAGCAGTAGTCCCGCTGGTCGCCGAGCTCATGGGCAACCGCATCCCGCCGGTAATGGTCAAGCAGGGACCGGTCAAAGAAGTAAAGCTTCGACAGGGCGAATTCGATCTGACCCAACTTCCGGTTCATGTGGCTGGAAAGCGAGACGCCGGGCCGGTGATCGGCTCTGGCCTGGTCGTGACCAAGGACCCGGACACAGGGCGCCGCAATGTCAGCTTCCACCGCCTGCAGATCAAGGGTCCGAACAAGTCCGGCATCCTGCTCTATCCGCGCCATTCCTGGAAGAACTATCTGAAGTACGAAGCCAAGAACGAGCCGATGCCGGTAGCGATCTTTGTTGGCCACCATCCGCTCTATTACGCCGCTGCAGCTACGACCGCAGCATACGGACTGGACGAGTTCGAGATCGCCGGCGGTTATCTCGGCGAGCCGGTGCGGCTCGTCAAGTGCGAAACGGTGGACCTCGAGGTGCCGGCCGACGCCGAGATTGTCCTCGAGGGTGAAATACCGCCGCACTACCGCGAGGAGGAGGGACCATTTTCTGAATTCCAGGACTATTACGTTACGGGGTCGGGGAAAAATCCGGTCGTCGAATATCGATTTATGACGCGCCGGCAAGACGCTATCTTCAAGAATCTCCAGAACGGCTCGGAGATGGAGGGCTGCGTATTCCATAAGATTCCGATGAGCGCGGCGATATATCGCCGGCTTAAGGATGTTGGAGGCGGTCCGAACCTGCACAACGTGATGGCACTGCCCGGAATTTTCGGCCTGGTGGTGCAGATGACGCCGCGCGCATACGGCGAGGCGAAGAACCTGCTGCTTGCGGCGCTATCCTCGGAGTACCAGCATCCGAAGCTCGCCATCGCGGTCGATGCGGACGTCGACATCTTCAACCCGTCGGAACTGCTCTGGGCGCTGACGACGCGCGTCGATCCCG
>JAJYVB010000219.1 GCA_021792265.1 Deltaproteobacteria bacterium
GACTTTGACTTGCCAGCGCTGGGAAGTGAATGAGATGCCTTACCGCTCGGCGCCTTCTCCAGCTCCCTGCTGATTTCCCCGATGCGGATGTAGGCGCTCATGACGCACGCTCCTTCGCCGCAGGGGCCAGCAGCGCCAGCGCGCGGCCCAATGCGTCGTAGGCGGCCTCTGGCCAGCCGCGCTCGAGGTCGAGGCGGGCCCGCTCGAGCAGGCCGCGCACCATGGGAGTGGTCAGCCGCCAGGGGAACAGCAGCCCGAGCAACCAGCCGGCGGCGAAGATTGAGATTGTGGGAATCATAGAGATGCCTCCTTCAAGGCTGGGTCAGGTGGAAGCAGGGGGCGGCAGCGCCTCGCCGGCTTGCCGCCAGTGTTCGGCGAACGCGCCAACGCCCGGCCAGCGCGCGGCCGGAACGCGGAGCTCGCCGGCGACGATGGCGCCGTCAGCAGTGCGCACGCCGAGCATGACGCTCACGTCGGTCTGCGCCGGGCCGCTGGGTGTCGCGCCTTGAACGTCGAACGAGTACCGCAGCGTGGGGTCAGCCTCGAGCTGCCTGCCCACCGCGTGGCGTCGACGAGCCAGGACGACGAGCGCGGGGTCTGCGGGCCGATAGCCTCGGCACTCGAACAGCGGTGTGCTCCACGTCTCGACCGCGTACCTCGAGCACCAGCCATCGGGGGGGTCGCCGTGGCGTTCCTCGAAATGAGCGCACGCCGAGCAGCGCGCCGTGCCGGGAGGCGGTGCGGCCTGTGAAAACTCAGTTTCAGAGGTACCCCCTGCTACAGTTGCTACTCTTGCTACTCTCGGGGGTGCTACAGGGTCTTGTGTAGCAGAAGTAGCAGGTGTAGCAGGGGGTGCCCGAAAAACCAGAATTTCGGTGAGGCGGCTCATGGGGTCAGCTCCCAGCGCACGCCCCACACTCTACGACGCTGCTTGCCGTCGATTACGGCGCCGCCCTCGATCGGTGCGGCCCAGCCGGTACGCTCGAGGACGGCCATCGCCGCATTGAATGCGTCGAGCGACCGGATGGCGCTCGGTCCGAACTGCAACGCCTGCCGGGAGTAAATCGCATCCCGGCGTTCCCTCCGGCACCAGTCCAGTAGAGCCTCGGCGTTTCGCACCTCCGTGGGCACCGTTGCAGTTCCGACGATCCGCACGGCTTCCGCCAGGTGCCAATCGACCAGTCGTGCCGCCCGCGCGATGGCGTCTCTTTCGATCATTGTCGCGTCCGGGTCCTCGATTACGGTAAAGACTCCGGCGATCCGCAGGATTTGCGCTCCGGCCTTCGAGGCCCACGGCCGCACGTTCGCCCACGGGCCGCCGTCACGTTGGTCGGCTTCGATCGCGTCGTGCGCCGCGACCCACAACCGCTTGGCGTCCGCCGTCAGATGCAGCGCCGGCGGCGCAAGCTCGTGCTGCGAGTCCTCCGCGAAACGCCACGGCCGTGCGAGCAGCGCACCGATCCGGTCATTGAATCGCCGAACTGCGGGATGCTGCGTCAGGTCGCGCTCGACATACGGCCGATCGCCGATCGTGGAGGTCGGCCAGCCGAGTAAGGCGCGCGCGAGCAAACCCTGCTGCGTGAGTATCTCATCCGACAAGACCCGCTCAGCCACTACCGGCTGAACCATGAGATGCGACGCGACCCGGCGGCCAAAGTACTTGTTTGCGCCATCGCCGGCCCGCACACGGTCGAACTCGCCCCGGTCCCACAGCTTCGAGAGGCCCGCCGCCGATTTGAGCCGGTTTTCATCGCTCATCGCGTGGCCGCCAACAAACTCGCCGGCGTCGTCGTGGAATAGGCCGACACTCGGCAGGCCAGAAACGAAAAGTTTGTGCAGCCCTTCGAGCGTGGGGGTTGCCGTGAACAGGATCGGCTTCGGCGGCTCCAGAGGCGGGGGCCCGAGCTTCTTGAGCTCGTAGCCGATCCGCTCCTGCGCCTCGCTCGGCGATTCTTTCGCCTTCTTCTTGAGGATCGAATTACGCGCTGTCTCATAGGCAGCGCGCGCGTTCTCGAACTCGGCAAACTCGGGGCCGAACTCCCGCATGCGGCGGCGCTCGAACTCGCGATGCGCGAGCAGTGCCACGGCGTCCACGGCCGACTTGCGCTCCCCTGATTCTCCGATCGTCAGCGCGAATAGACTGAGCAGCTCGATCCGGCCGTCGATCTCAACGTCGGCGTGCGCCTGCGCGGCGAGACTTGCAGCGGCGAGAAAAGACTGCCCGCAGATCGCCGCCGGCGCGCGGATTACTTCATGCGTAGCAGTGACAGCCTCGCCCAGGATTTCCGGCAGCGAATCGGTTGGATATGGCGCAGCAGGTGGCATCGGGCGGCGCAACGGCTCAGGTGCGAATTTCGAGTTTTCGGATGCCCCCCTGCTACACCCGCTACTCTTGCTACTCTTTTGGCCATTCTCGCTGTGCCGCCCTTCCTTCGGCCCGTCGACCAGCTCGCGGAGGTCCGCCCAATGACGATCCGCGCAGCTCGAGTGCTGGCACTTGAATCCGAGCCGCCCGTCTGGCATCTGAAACACGGCGGCTTCGCCAGGCCCGTGCTCGGGGTTGAACGGGCACGCCTTGAGCTTCCATCTCATCGCGCCGTCATGCGGCCCAGGCTCGCCTACAACCTCGAGGCCGGCGCGGGTCAGGAAGGCTGTCACGTCGGCCTCACTCCATGCCCGAGCGCCGTCGTGCGCCGCCCCGTTCGCGCGTGGCCGCTCGGCCGGACGCAGCTCCGCGGCGAGCGCCTGGAGCAGCTCGAGCGGCACCGGGCGCAGCTCGTCGGGCACGAGCGCGATGCGCGACAGGCGCCAGGGCGCGGTCGGAGTCGAGTCTCCCTTGTTGGCCACGGTTCCGTAGAGCTTGAGAATGCGCGCCGCGTTGAACACGCTCCTATCCACTTTGACGCCCGCATCATCGAACCGCACCGCCAGCGCTTCGAGGACGCCCTTGATGAGATCGCGGCTCGCATCGTCGTTCGGTAGGTCTACCCGGAACAAGAAGTGCAGCCCGTTGCCCGACTCGGCAACGATTGGCTTGGGCCAGCCGCGCGCCTGAACCCATGCGTAGATCGCCCGGCCCGTGACCTTTGCGGCCTCAAGCTGCTCGGCGGTGGCGCTCGTGTCCTTCGGCCGCACGGGGTCGAGGTCGATCAGCAGCCAATTGCGGCGCGCGACGTTTGCATCTGTCGCGGTGGCCTGAGCGTACGCCTCGACGCGATTCGCGTACCGGCCGAGCAATTGCGGGTCGAGCGCGTTGAGGTTGAGATAGACAGCAGCACCGTCCGCGTTGAGTTTGACGGCCGCGTCCACAAGGTCGCCGCGGTGCTCGGCGTCGAAATATCCGGCAGCGGTGCGCTTCCTGCCGCGCTGAAAGAGGGCCCTCAGCTCGACCACGCCAGAGGGGTGCAGCAGCTCGAGGGCCCGCCGGATCTCGGCGGGGTCGGGGCGCGCCGTTTCTTGCGGCGGCACGGCCGATTCGTGTAGTCTTGACATGACGCTCGATCCTCTGCGCCTCGGTCCGCTCGAACGGCCGGGGCGCTCTCGTTTCTGGGGTTGGTTAAGCGGCGCGAGCCTCGGATGGGCGCGCCGAGAGCCGCACCGGTTTCGGAAACTCACCGGCAGCGGCCATGCGATACACAGTGGCTCGCGACAATCCGGTGCGGCGTTCGACTTCGCGCAAGCGCCACATCGCCGGCACTTCGTCGGGAATTACCGCCGGATCGCCGCCAGAGGCGATTACACGATCACGCAGCCAGGAAATTACGGCGTTTGACGGCCACGCGATGGCGCGACCGCCAGGGAGAGACGGGGGGACCGAGGGCATGTTGGCGCTCCGAGTTCACGGTAAAGGGGAGGCTTTTGCCTCATGCGCTGAGGCAGCGATGCGCCCGATACGGCGGCGACCCTTACTGCCCGAACCCCGGCAGCCCGTGAAGTGCCCGAAGGCACACGCCCGTTAGCGCCGGCGGCGCGCGTTAGCCGATGACGGAGCTACCCGAAGCGCCCTTGACGGCGGCGGCCCGGCCACCGATGCGCTGGTGGCCCGCGTGCGCCCGATACGGCGGCGACCCTTAGGACCTAACCGTAAGTGATGTCTCTTGAAATATCAAGAGAGGTTATGTGCTCTGTGCGACATTACTTCCGGGCGCGCATGTCGGTCACGTTGGTCTGTGGAGACTTTCCGAACCTGGGTAGCGCCGCGCGGATCGCATCGGCGACGTGCGAGGGGGCGAGGTGGCCGTAATGCGTGCTCACCATGCGGGTGTCGCTATGGCCAAGTGCATCGGCGATGAACATCAGCGGGACGCCACCTTGCGCCAGGTGACTGGCGTAGGAATGCCGCAGAGTGTGGAATGTCGCAGCAGGCCGGACCCGAGCCACAGCGCAGGCCGCACGCATTGCGCGAACCAGCGCCACGCGATACCACGGCGAGCCATCAGCGCGCAGGAATAGCGGCTCGTCCTCGATTTTGCCCGCCGTCAACCTCTCGAACAGCGCGACGCCCTCACCGGTGAGCGGCACACGGCGCGGCCGGCCGCTCTTGCTGTCTGCAATCAGCAGAGTCTCTGAGCGCGGATCGAAGTCTCCGGCGCGCAGCGCAAGGAGCTCGCCCGCGCGGCAGCCGGTATTGAGTCCGGCGGCAATGAGTGCGCGCAGGTCGGCGGGCGCCGCGTTCTGCAGTCGGTCGGCCTCATCGACCGTGAGCCAGCGCAACCGCGCAGAGTCGGCTCCCCGGAACTTTTTCAGCCGTGCCCAAGCGTCCGTGTTGCCCGGCTTCCCGGCGCTAACGGCATGATTGAGACACGCCTTGACGCTATTGATGACGCGATTGATGGTGGCTTTACGGCGGCGCAGGCGCTCGACCGCTTCGGCCTTTGATTCGGTGTTGCCCTCGACGCTGCGGCTTTCTGTGGCCTTCCTGCGCGTCCTACGGCGCCGTTTCAGCGCCCACGCGAGCCACTGATCGAAGTCTGCCGCCTTCAAATCTGCGAGGCGCTTATCGGCAAGCGGCGACGACAGCACATAGGCGCCGAGCATCACCGCCGTAGCATCGCCGGATTTGCGGTTGCGGTGCAGCCAATCCACATAATCGGCCACCGCGTCGCGCACGGTGTAATTCTGGCCGCTCGCCTCGAGCGCCTGGTCCTCGGCCTCACTGAGGATCTTGCGCTGTGCCTGTCCAAAATCGAGCACCTCGAGGCCATCGGCCTTGCGATGATCGTCCGACACGGCAATTGCCCGCTCGACATAGCGGGCCTGCCCCGGTACCGCGGCGGAGCGGTAGCGTCTCACGAGCCAGCGACCGCCGGCGGCGCTCTTGCGGTAGCCGATGAACAGGCCTTGCTCGATGCGGTGCCAGTAGGGCTCCTGACGCGCGGGGAGCGACGCACGGGCCTCCCGACTATCGAGAGAGCGGCTCTTGCGGATTCTCGCCATACGGGCCTCCTAGTGCGTCTGATACCGCCTTGCGGGGCGGTGAACCGGTCATGGGGAACGCATGGGGAAAAGACCGGGTGCGACGTTGTGAGAGAGTGTGCGACGGCGTATGCTGCAAATCAAGGTATTTCCCGCACAACGTGAGACGCAGCGAGGTGTTATGAGACGCTTGTTACAACCCTTTCACGGCGGTAACACGGGTTCGAATCCCGTCGGGGACGCCATTGATTTCACTAGATTTTCAGACAATCTCGTCTCCTAT